>JAFVBU010000327.1 GCA_017479805.1 Ruminococcus sp. | reverse complement strand
TCGGACGGTCAGCTCGTGCTTCGCAAGAGTAAACGCTGCGGATCGTCGGCTGTGCTCTATGCAACCGGACGGGATATCGGAGATCAGGAGCTTGAACTGATGCCGGTAGGAGCACGCTGGGAGCTGGCTGATGAACACAAGGAGAAGCCACCCGACCTTTTTCCTTTCGCTGTTCATGACTTAATGACAGGGCTGTGTTCGTTCAAGGGCTCGGCAACGGAACTTTGTAGTCTGCTGAAAGATAGGTATGGCACCGAGTATTTTGCCAATCGACTGACCCGTGATCTGTTCCTCAAGGCGTATGAGCTGCGAGACTCGGGCGTGACCTTTGAGCTGAAGCGAAGCACCGGTCAGCGACTCTTGCTGCTATGCTATAACAAAAATAGTGACAGCAGTGACGGTAAAATGCTGATGCCCGAGCAGCTTCAAACTGCTGACCCTGCTGTCACTATGGAGAGTGCAGAGAACTTGGAAAATGTTGAAGATACGTTATCTGAGGTTGAGGATAGCAGTTTGGACACGGAAAATCCTACTGACCCTGCACCCATATCTGCTGTCCCTGCCGATGAAGCTGCTGACCCTGAGTATGTTCTCATCAACGGTGAACAGGTTCCTATCGTGAGGCTCTCGATTGATGATATTATCAACCGCAGCGCAGCAAGGCTGAGGCAGAGGATATTTGAGGAGCAAGGTGGGTTCCGTTCCGCACAGAACGGCGCTGTGTGCCCTCCGATAAGTCCGTCGGGTGAGTAAGCGAGCGAGAGAACAGGACGCCTCACAGCGCATTTGTGAGCCCTCGTGTCGCAAGCGACACGATGTGCAGGTTAAAGGACTGGCGTCAAAGCCGCCTGTCCGTTCACATCGGACGGCAAAGCCGACCGAAAGTACGGGGTTTGAGAGAAAATACGATTGGAGTCAATTACGAAAGGAGAGCGATCTGCTGATGTCAAAAAACACGAACAAGAAAGCAAAGGGCGAATCTACGGAAGAATTTGATGGTGTCATCGCTTCAAAAGTAAGGTTCCCGCTGTACGTCTATCCGGAGACGATGAAAACAGTAGATATGATATACAAGTCGGACAACTGCAATACCAAAACCGAGTTCATTGAAAAAGCAGTGCGCTTCTACTGCGGATATCTTATGCAGAACAAGCCGGAGCTTGTCAGCTACCTTGCGCCGCAGATATGCACGATCACAGACGGCATCATCAAAGGTTCGGAGCAGAGACTTGCACGGGCAATATTTAAACTTGCAGTTGAAGTAGGTGTGCAGACGCATCTGCTGGCAGCTATAAGTGAGATGAGCGACAGCGCTCTCTTCAAGCTGCGTTCCGGAGTGACTGATGAGGTGAGAAGGATAAACGGCATCATCAATTTTGAACAGGCGGCGAGGGAGCAGAGGGGGTGGTAGTCGCCCCTTAGTTGATAACAGTTATTGATACTGCCACAAGACAAGCGAAATGATTTGGTGACATTGGTGATAGCTATTTGCAGGACAAAGTGATAGTATGTTGTGGGGAGGTACTATGAAAAAACTGAACAGGAATTATGAGATCAGAATGCTAGTTGAGATACTTTATGAGGAGAGCTTGATAAACCGCAAGACTTACCTTGCTGTCATTGACGAGCTGAACAGGAATTCAAACGGCAAAGCCGCATAGAAAGGAATGGTGCTGATGAATTACAACACAAGACCCGACAGGAACAGACCACGCAAAGTAGTATTCTACGGTCGAGTATCTACCGAGCATGAGGCTCAGATCTCGGCGCTCGGGAATCAGATGCAGTGGTATGATGACCAGGTGCGCTATCACCCGAACTGGAATGTCGTCGGCAGATATATCGACGAGGGTATATCGGGAACGCAGGCGAAGAAACGTCCGTCGTTCCTGCGAATGATCGAAGATGCGCACAACGGAGACTTCGACCTTATCGTAACAAGAGAGGTCTGCCGGTTTGCACGCAATACAGTCGATACGCTGTCCTACACAAGAGAACTTCGTGAGGTGAATGTCGAGGTTTATTTCGTAGAGGATAATATCTGGACGATGGACGGCGACGGTGAGCTTCGCCTTTCACTGATGGCTACGCTGGCACAGGACGAAAGCCGCAAGATCTCCGAGAGGGTACACGCCGGACACGCTGTATGCAGAGAGAAAAATATCCTGTTCGGCAGCGGTAACATTCTCGGCTATGACAGAGTCGGCAAGACCTATGTTATCAACGAGGAGCAGGCAGAGACGGTCAGGATGATCTTTGAAATGTATGTCAAAGGGCTCGGAGGCAGGAAGATCGCAGACGAGCTTACACGGCAGGGAAGGCTCAACTCATCCGGCAGGGTCAAGTGGGATACAGCCAATATTATGCGTATCATCCGCAATGCTTCATATCTTGGCAGGGTGGTTTACAACAAATCCCACAGCAACAATTATCTTGACCAGCGCCGTGTGCTGACGATAGACGAGGACGAGTATATCATCGGGGATAAGAAATTCAAGGCGATCATCGACGAAGACTTATTTGAGCGTGCTAACAGGTTGCGCAAGTCAAAGAAGAAGCCGACACTTGTTGTTGACGGAAAGGTCATCAGGCGAGGGAAAAGCCGCTCGGCAGATATGTGGGTCAATAAGCTGAGATGTGCCTGCGGATCAGCTTTCCGCCGAGACCTGTGGCACAGAGACAAAAACGGTGAGCCGAGCTGGGGCTACCGATGCTACAACAAGGTCAACAACGGCAGCGCAAGTGTGCGCCGTGAGGCAGGTATCACGACCGATGGCTTCTGCGAGATGAAGATGATACCGCAGTGGAGGCTTGAAATGATCGGGGAGAAGATCATACAGGAGGTGTTCGTTGACCGCAGGTATGTGATTGAGGACGTCATCGGTCTGGTGAAGAAATGTTATCGGCTGGATAAGGGCTCTGCTACGACCCAAGAGGGCAGCATCAAAGCTGAGATCAAAGCACTTGAAAATAAGCTCGAAGAGCTGATAGATATGAGGCTCGGCGGTGATGTGACAAAGGAGCAGTACCGAAGCAGGAAAGCTAAACTCGAATCGGAGATAAGCGAGAAGCGCAGACAGCTTGCTCCCGATGAAACAGAGCCTGAGCTGACCGTTGATGATAACCTCAAAAGCATAAGGCGCACACTCGAAGCAGTGACCGATCCCGGCAGCGAGGATAGGACAGACCTGCTCGACAAGATAATCGACAAGGT
>JAFVBU010000326.1 GCA_017479805.1 Ruminococcus sp. | reverse complement strand
GAGGTCGCAGAGGATATGGTGGGGAAGATACTGGTGCACCGACTTCCTGACGGCTCGCTTCTGAAAGAGCGGATAGCCGAAACGGAGGCATACGGCGGTGAAGAAGATCTTGCCTGTCACGTTTCAAAGGGAAGAACTAAAAGGACTGAGATACTCTACGGGGAAAGCGGTACTGTGTACGTTTATCTGTGCTATGGTTTGCACTGGATGATGAACGTTATCACAGGCGAAAAGGACGAACCACAGGGCGTTCTTATCAGAGCGGGAGAAAAGCATGACGGACCTGCAAAGCTGACCAAGTATCTGGAGATAGACGGCGGCTTCAATGGAAAGGATATATGCACCTCGCCCGATATCTGGATAGAAGACGACGGATTCCGCCCTGCAATTAAAACTGCCCCTCGTGTCGGCATCGACTACGCAGGGGAGTATTGGAAGAATGTTAAACGCAGGTTCATTGCTGTTAACGGGGAGTGATGATATGAATATTCGGAGTCTCGGATGCGGAACGGTCTGCGGCAGGGACTTCCGTCTGGAACGCAAGGCTGAAAAGGGTGAATATCTTCTTATACACGCAAGAAGCACGGCTCGCTTCATTGCAGGCGGTGAGGAGATAAGCTGCCCCGAGGGAACGGTCATACTCTATGACGACAGTTCAAGGCAGGTATGCGGCGCTGACGGGAACGCTCTGGTCTACGACTGGATATGCTTCGACTCAGAGGGCGAAGGAGAATTTATGGATTCTCTGGAGCTTATGACAAACTGTCCTGTCCGCTGTGCTGACAGTGAGCTGATAGGCTCGATGATACGCAGTATCACAGCGGAATTCTATTCCCTCGGTTCGAGGAGAAACAAAATGCTGGACACTCTTATGAAAACATTGCTCATAAAGTTCAGCGAATCGGGTCTCAGGTACGATGACGGAAATGTCCAGACCGCCGACCCGCACTACAGCAGGCTTATTGAGCTTCGGGAGAAGATATACCGCAATCCTCAGCTAAAATGGAATGTGGATACTATGGCGGCTGACGTAAATATGTCAAGGTCATACTTCCAGCATATCTACCGTGAGGTATTCGGCGTATCGTGCATTTCCGACGTGATAAGCGGCAAGATAGAAAAGGCAAAGGAGATACTCAGCGAAACGAGCTGTACCGTGGCGCAGGCAGCGGCAATGTGCGGCTACGAAAACGAGGAGCACTTCATGCGCCAGTTCAAGAAAATAGTGGGACTTACCCCCACCAAGTACAGAAAACAGCTATGACAATTTATAAGGATGATTCAGGCTGTCAGAGATCCATGTGATCGTGGATAAACAAAATTGATTTGATTTAGGTAATGTGATAAAGCTGTGCATAAAGATTTTTTCAATTTTTCACATTCGCCTGCACTCCGTACTGTTTGAGAAATATAGAGAGAGAATCTGGGAAAATAACGGTATATAGACAAAAATACCACTGCTTAAACGCTTTCTTAACAGGAAATTCTAATGACAGAATTATTAAGCGGCATTAAGATTATTTTAAGGAACAGCCGCTATAATATAGTCAGATGATACGAAAGGAGTGTGAAGCTCCGAGCGATAAAGAAATCGTGTCGGAGGCGCTTATGGCTATTAATACTTTTGCTCGTAAAGAAATAAAATTTCTCCTTAATATGGATCAGTACCACGGTCTGATGGAGGTCATCGACCAGTACATGAACCCCGATAAGTTCTGTGTGGGCGGCAAGGAGTACGGTATCTACAACATCTACTACGATACTCCCGATGACTACCTCATAAGAGAGTCGCTTGCAAAGCCCTACTACAAGGAGAAAATAAGACTCCGCAGCTACTATTCACCTGCTGCACCCGACGATATGGTCTTTCTTGAGATCAAGAAGAAAATAGGCGGTATCGTTACAAAAAGGAGAGTCCAGATGACTCTCGCAGAATCAGACGCTTACTTCAGAGACCGTTCAAAGCCTGAAATGACTAAGTATATCACTGAACAGGTGTTCAGAGAGCTTGACGTTTTCCTCAATAACTACCCCATCGCTCCAAAGCAGTACATAAGCTATCAGCGTGAGGCTTTCTTCGGAAAATATGACAGCGATTTCAGACTTACCTTTGACCGCAAGATCACTGAGCGCCGCTACGATCTGGGACTTAACTATGAAAGCTACGGCAACTATATCATAGGTGCAGACCAGAGACTTATGGAAGTCAAGGTCTCAAACGCTATCCCCGATTGGCTCGTAAATAAGCTCTCAGAGCTTGAAATATACAAGACCAGCTTCTCCAAGTACGGCAGAGCTTACCAGAACTTTGTAAAAAGTCAGGTAGAGAGTGCAGGGAGCTCAAGCGGCAGAAAGATCTATGTATCAGGTATATCAATGGTAAATAACAGTATTTTGAACAGGAGTGTATGATCTATGTTTCCAAATGGTTTTTTCGGTAATGTTCTTTCGAGGTACAACGATATTGATTCTGTGATAAACAGTTCAAGCACAGTTCTTCCCGACCTTAAAGCAGGTGAGTTCCTTTTCTGTCTCATCTCCGCAGTTGTGCTGGGAACGCTGATAAGCCTCATCTATATCCTTACCCACAGAAAAGAAGGCTACTCACAGAGCTATGTAATGTCAATGGTAATGCTCCC
This sequence comes from Ruminococcus sp., assembly GCA_017479805.1. Taxonomy (GTDB): domain Bacteria; phylum Bacillota; class Clostridia; order Oscillospirales; family Ruminococcaceae; genus Ruminococcus. The sequence continues at coordinate 6,371 of JAFVBU010000326.1, read as the reverse complement.
GACTATCGTTACGCTGATACTTCTTCTGGTAAATACCCAGATCGGCGCTATCAGCCTTGCAGGTACGCTTGCACTGGTACGATTCAGAAGCGTTGCAGGTGATCCGAAGGATATCTCCTATATCTTCTTTGCAATGGCAATGGGCGTTGCCTGCGGAATGGGATTCATCGGTTTTGCTATCGTATTCTTCATCATTCTCGGCGCAGTTCTCTTTGTAATGAGCGAGGTTGACTTCGGCGGCTGCAAGAAGCGTCACATGACCCTTAAAATTGCCATCCCCGAGAACCTTGACTATCAGGGAGTATTCGAGCCTGTGCTCAACAGATACACCACTTTCCACAAGCTCAGACGAGTTAAGACCACCAACTTCGGTACACTGTTCGAGCTTATCTACAGCGTTGATGTTCTTGAAAATATCGACCAGAAGAAGTTCGTTGACGAGCTTCGTGCCCTGAACGGCAATATGACTATCAATCTTGTATTCTTCAAGTATGATGACAAGATCTACGAAAACTAAAAGCATTAAAAAATTGCCGAGCATATTTTTGAAAATGTGTTCGGCAATTTTGCATATCAGAAGCAGTCAAGCCACTCACACCAGCAGGCTCGACCGTTTAAGGAGAGATGAATTATGGATACCAGAAGATTTATGGCAATGACAGCGGCACTTACCCTTATGCTGACCTCTTACTCATGCGGCAAAAAGGATATCGATGAGACAGCAGAGAGTACCGTGTCGGTGACAGAAGAATCCGAGACAACAGCAAAGACAGAAAAGACTACCACAACATCGGAAGAATCATCTGAGGAAGCGACCACAACTAAAAAATCCTCCAAAAAGGAAAAGACCACCACCACAAAGTCCGCAAAAACCACAACAACTACAGCAAAAGGCGGCACTACCACTACGACCTCAGCTAAATCCGCAGCTGCAACAACAAAATCGGGCGGCTCATCATCAGGTGGCTCATCATCAGGCGGCGGAAATACTTCCTCGGGCGGCGGAGACTATGCCGATACGGGCGCAGAGAACGTGCAGACACCCGTTGAAGCGCCTACAGAAAGCGAGTACACCGCAGAGATATCCCTCGGCTCTGCACCGACTTTCACAGGCAGCAACGTGACCGTTGACGGCTCACGTGTCATTATTTCCGCAGGCGGCGACTACATTTTCTCGGGCAACACCGACGACGGTCAGATATTCGTTGACACGGCGTCCGAGGAAAAGGTGAAGATAATTCTCAACGGCGTGGGTATCGCAAATTCAAGCGGCCCTGCCATTATGATAAACGAAGCGAAGAAGTGCACCGTTGAACTGATGGACGGCACAGTTTCCGTGCTGAAAGACGGCGCTAAGGACAAGGTCAACGACGGCGTTATCTTCTCCAACGACACCCTGAGGATAAAGGGCGGGGGAGAGCTGTACATCTATTCCAACAACGCTCACGGTATCGCCAGCGACGACGATGTTATCATCGAGGGCGGCAGGTACGAGATAAACTCCATAAAATCGGGCATTTTCGCTCACGATGATATCACAGTCAACGACGGTGACCTGCTTATCAGGGGCGGCACGAACGGTCTGAAATCAAAGGGAACTATCAATATCAATGGCGGCAGAACGGTCGCTTACGGCGGCACAAAGGATGAGAAAAGCTCGGTCTACTCCGAGGGTGCATTCAACTATACGGGCGGCTACCTGTTTGCGGCAGGAAATATGGTGTCCGTGCCGACAATGAGCTATAATCCGTACATCGTGGCTGATCTTGGCGGCAGCAGAGACGCTGGAACTCAGGTTGAACTTGTGCTGAACGGCACTCAGATGGCTGTTCTCGAACCCCATAATAACTTCCGCTGTGTAATGATGCTTGCCCCTGAAATAAGCGCAGGCGGCAGCTTCTACACCGTGGTAGGCGGCAATTCCTCCGAGCCCGTCACCCTCACAGACGGTCAGAACTACCTCAGCGTATAATATCGGCGGCACTTTTTCGGTGTTTTGCACTTTTATCGGGGGGAACCTTTCTGAGGAAAGGTTCTCCCCCGAACCCCCTTCCAAAGACTTTTGATCCAAATTTTAGCCAGACAGGGCACTCCTCCAACTTTTTACGAACTTCAAGTAAAAATGGAGTGCCCTGTCTGGCTAAAATTTAAACCGAGAGACTTGGATGAAGTTTGAAGAAAACTTTCCCAGAGACCTCCCTGAATAAAATACAAAACATTGAAAGAGTACAGTCAGTATTATCCGTGGGACAGTTTTTGTGCTCATTTTCTATGATTTGTACAGACAAATATGCCATATAGTAATTTATTATAGGCTGATTACTATTTGTAATACAGCCTTCGTCATTTTTATCATAAAATTTCAGGGGTATATAAAAATCATCTATGGCTCTAATTCAAAATTCACTTAAAATATATAGAAAATGTAAATATGTAGAATATAAAAACTTATTAATAAAAAGTTAACTGAGAAATTTCAGCAAAAAAGGTGAAAAGTACACGAAAGTATAGTTCTGTATATTTTTGTGGATTGATAAAAGAGCGGTTTTGCAATATAATAATATCAGCAAATGAAGATTATTGGTGTTCAGTATCAGGTGCCCTCCCCTCTCATGTGCTTGGTACTGAATATTGATTCACTTGCTCGCCATAGAGATGGTTTTGTTAATAAATAAAACTAACCCCTTTCATTTGTAATTTTTTCATGTTTTCTATTCTCAATAACTTGTTTTAACTTATTATCTATGGCACGCTCCACAGTGCTAAGCGGTGCAAACCGTTTGGAGCGTATCATCCATCCTTCGGGATGGATTTTTTTTACCCTTTTACAAATCGTATACTACTTGACAAACCGCTTTATTATGGGATATAATGGTATTGATTTATTATATGTGAACCCCCATTTTATAACTTTCTGTAAACGAATTTGGCATGATAAATTTTTAGACTAATATTACTCGGAAGCGACGTTCACAGACTGACAGATTACAAACTTGCACACCTGATTGTGAAATTTGCGTGAAAGATTATATAATCCGCTTGACAAATTATTGAGACAGTGGTATCATATACTCAAAGGAAGGTGAAGAAGCATGAAGAAAAGCGTGTACAGCATCGTTCTGATGGACGACGTTATAAAAGAGGTAGACCGACAGGCGTACCTCATGGGCACAAGCCGCTCGAACCTCATCAATCAGATATTGGCTGAGCACTTGTCCTGCGTGACCCCCGAAATGCGCATGAGAGAGATATTCGATTCCCTCAGCGATATGATCGGCAGCAGCTTCCGTATCCAGCAGCAGCGCTCGGCTTCGCTTATGACGCTGAAAACGGCGCTGGACTACAAGTACCGCCCCACGCTCAGCTACAAGGTGGAGCTTGAACGTGCGCCCGATGACAGAATGGGAACGCTGAGAGTGCAGATACGCACCCAGAGCGAGCCGCTTATTGAGCTGTTCAACAGCTTCTTCGTGTACCGTATCAAGCTGGAAAAGCGGCTTCTTGAAGCAAGGGGACGCACCGACACGGAGTTCACGCTGACATCGGGGTGCTTCACAAGAAAGCTGCTGAAAGGCGGCATAACCGACGACAAGGCAGGGGAGGCGATAAGTCAGTACCTGAACCAGCTCAACAGGGCGGTGCAGACGTACTTCTCAGCGCCACAGCAGTTTGCGGACTACGCTCCGACCTTGAAAAGGAGTACACGGCTATGCTGGAGCACTTTATATTATAGAGTAAGTGTATTAGTGTATAAGTGATTAGTACTTGATTATTTTAACCATAGTAAAACTAATACACTAAAATAAAAGGGAGGAAATATATATGAATGCAGAAAAAATGACCCAGAAATCCATCGACGCTGTGAGAAAAGCCCAGAGTATCGCTGTAATGCAGTCAAACAGCATTATCGACCCGATACACCTGTTAGCAGGTCTGCTCAAACAGGAAAACGGTCTTATCCCTCAGCTTCTGAAAAAAATGAGCATAGATACCGATATTTTCGAGTCCGAGGTGGACAAGAAGATAAATATGCTCCCAAAGGTCACAGGCAGCGGCAGAAGCGCTCAGATGGCTCTCTCAGCCGAGGCTGACCGTGTGCTGACCAACGCCGAGAGCGTGGCTTCTAATATGAAGGACGAGTTTGTCTCCGTTGAGCATATCATGCTCGCCCTCATCGACTGCAAGGAGAGAGATCTTTCTCAGATAATCTCCGCCTTCGGCATTACCCGTGACAGCTTCCTCAGCGTGCTTATGTCCGTTCGTGGCAACACAAGAGTTACCAGCGAAAATCCCGAGGAGACCTACGACGTTCTCAGCAAGTACGGTCAGGAGCTTGTGGGACTGGCAAGAAAGAACAAGCTCGACCCCGTTATCGGTCGTGACAGCGAGATAAGAAACGTTATCCGAATCCTTTCACGTAAGACCAAGAACAACCCTGTTCTCATCGGTGAGCCGGGTGTCGGCAAAACTGCCATAGCCGAGGGACTTGCTCTGCGTATCGTTGCAGGGGACGTTCCCGATAACCTCAAAGACCGCAAGGTGTTCTCGCTGGATATGGGTGCACTGGTTGCAGGTGCGAAGTACAGAGGCGAGTTTGAGGAGCGTCTGAAAGCCGTTCTGAACGAGGTAAAGAACAGCAACGGCGAGATACTTATGTTCATCGATGAGCTTCATACCATCGTCGGCGCAGGCAAGTCCGACGGCGCTATGGACGCAGGCAACCTCTTAAAGCCTATGCTTGCCCGTGGCGAACTTCACTGTATCGGCGCTACAACTCTCAACGAGTACCGCCAGTACATCGAGAAAGATCCTGCTCTCGGCAGACGTTTCCAGCCTGTTCTGGTGGACGAGCCAAGCGTTGAGGATACTATTTCCATCCTCCGTGGACTTAAAGAGCGCTACGAGGTCTATCACGGCGTTAAGATAAGCGACAATGCCCTTATTTCAGCGGCTGTGCTCTCGAACAGATACATAACCGACAGATTCCTCCCCGACAAGGCTCTCGACCTCATAGACGAAGCCTGCGCCACTATCCGCACGGAAATGGACTCCATGCCTACAGAGCTGGACGTTATCAACCGTAAGATGATACAGCTTCAGATCGAGGAAACTGCTCTTAAAAAGGAAAGCGACAACATCTCACAGGAGCACTTGGAGGAAATTCAGAAAGAGCTGGCAGAACTGCGTGAGAAGTTCAACTCCATGAAAGCTAAGTGGGAGAACGAGAAGAACGACATTTCCGCTGTTCAGAAAATCCGTGAGGAACTGGAGCATATCAGCGGCGAGATCGAAAAGGCAAAGCGTGAGTACGACTTCAACAAGGCGGCAGAACTGGAATACGGCAGACTTCCTCAGCTTAAAAAGGAGCTTGAAACCCTCGAAAAGAAAGCCGAGGACGACCTTAAAGGCGAGGACAGACTGCTCCGTGACAGGGTCACCGACGACGAGGTTGCAAAGATCGTTTGCCGCTGGACGGGTATACCTGTTTCAAAGCTGATGGAGGGTGAAAAGGAGAAGATACTGGGACTTGAGGGTCTGCTCCACAAGCGTGTTATCGGTCAGGACGAGGCTGTTACAAAGGTAAGCGAGGCTATACTCCGTTCACGTGCAGGAATACAGTCACCCGACAGACCTATCGGCTCATTCCTTTTCCTCGGCCCTACGGGTGTTGGTAAGACTGAGCTGGCAAAGGCACTTTCTGAGATTCTTTTCGACGATGAGAGAAATATCATCCGTCTTGACATGAGCGAATATATGGAGAAATTCTCCGTAAGCCGTCTGATAGGAGCGCCTCCCGGATACGTTGGCTACGACGAGGGCGGTCAGCTTACAGAGGCAGTCCGCAGAAAGCCTTATTCCGTTGTCCTCTTTGACGAGGTGGAAAAGGCTCACCCCGATGTTTTCAACATCCTCCTGCAAGTTCTCGACGACGGACGTATCACCGATTCACAGGGACGTACCATCGACTTCAAGAACACCATAATCATCCTCACTTCAAACCTCGGCTCACCGTTCATCCTTGAGGGAATCGACGAGGACGGCAATATCACCGAGGAGGCAAGAAAGGACGTTGATATACTTCTGAAACAGCAGTTCAGACCCGAATTCCTGAACCGTCTTGATGAGATAGTATTCTACAAGCCGCTTACAAAGACCGAGATAATGAGCATAGTTGACCTTATGCTGAAAAGTCTCCAGAAGCGCCTTGACGACAAGCATATCAAGATAAATGTCACCGACAAGGCAAAGCAGTACATCGTTGACTGCGGCTATGACCCGAACTTCGGTGCAAGACCGCTGAGAAGATTCATCCAGAGCAAGGTGGAGACTATTGCGGCTAAGCGTATCATCGGCGGCAACCTGTCCGCAGG
>JAFVBU010000004.1 GCA_017479805.1 Ruminococcus sp. | reverse complement strand
TTGCAGTGATTATCTGCACAAACAACAGCTATTGAAAGCACAGACAGCAATGAGCAGTTCATTATTATTCTGCCTGTTTTTTCGTTATTTTATCTGATCCAGTATGAATGGGTCTTTGATTTTTTCGTCCTCGGCAAAGAGGAGTATTTCTGTCAGTATCTGTGCTGTTTTCGGGTCCTCGTCGGCAAATGGAAGGAATATTTTTCCACGGTGCTGTGAGTGTACGGGGAGTATATTTATCATTGCTCCGCCCTGTATATGAACAACTCCGCTTCCGAGATGCACCAGATAATCCGCTCTTTTGCCTGTTATCAGTGCGTGGTTCTTGTTGAATGTAACGTTGTCCAGCTTGAAAAGCGGAAGTGTGAATTCGCAGAGCGCACGGCGCATTTCAATGGTAGAATGGCTTGTTTCGGGGTCAACCTGTCCTGCGTGGGCTACGCTGACTGCAAGATCAACGTCACGCATTACCTCGGAGAATATTACGTCGGGTATATCCTTTATCTTGATAGGCTCGCCCGTTTTTCTGTCAAAGAACTGCACCCATTCCAGTGTCGGCGCTTCGATCTCCGACGGCGAGAACCAGTCTGCCAGTGCGTAGATGGTTGCGATGATGTTTTCCTTATAGAAAATCTTCTGCAAGCCGTCCTCGACGTCAGCCACCCAGCGTCTGCCCTTGAGACAGCCCATTGTCTGCTTCGGCTGTATCTGATTGCCGCTGTATCGCCTTGTATCGAGCATTTCCAGCTCCTCGTCGGTCTTGACATAAAGCTCACGGAACACCTGCTTGAACGTCTGCACGATCTGATTATCGAACAGATATTTCTGATAGTCACGCCATACGCCTGCGCTGTACATATCGTAAGGATGGGCAATTATCAGCTTGCTGTCGTCTTTCAGCTTCTTCTTTTTGCCGTCGGCGCCCACAAGTGCCATATCTCTCATAAAGCCCATATCCTTGCCGCACATCCACACAAGGTCACGAAGAATAGGCTGTATTACGGGATTTCCGCTGAGTATGGATATTTCCTGTGCGGTGAATTCCGTTCTGTCCTCCATTGACTGCTCCAGCATCTGACGGGTACGGCGGTACTGATCGGTGAGCTGTTTCTTCACCTCGTTGATACGCACAACTGTCTCGTTCTTCTTATACTTGGCAGGAACAGATTTCAGCGGTTTATCGCCCTTTACGCACTCAACGGCAGTCTTTCCGTCATCGCCTATGACAAGTCTTATCCTGATATCGTCGATCTCGTTGAACTCCGTCAGCTCACGGATGGAGTCGAACAGCCTTGTCTCCATGCGGAGAGTAAGGCGCATGGTGTCATCGTAGCCTGCGTTGAGCGCCATATTCTGCATAGCCCTCTCAACGGCATTTGCTTCGCTTGCACGGCGCTGTGCACCGAATTTCTTGCTCTCCTTGAGGAATTTCGTGAACACCAGATAGCGCTCAACAATATCGTCGTCATTCTCAAATGGGATAAGACCGTAAGCCATAAGAGTGTCCTTATTTCGCTTATCTTCGATGTTTTTCAGGGATTCAGCCTTATCGAGCCTGCCCATTACCGCATCTGCGTACTTTCTCGCACGGGAATGCTTGCCGCCGTCTGAAATATACTTAGCGGAATCGTAGATCATGTCGAAACGCTCCTGACCGACGGTTTCAAGGGCTTCTCTGAACCAGTTTATATCGAAAGCGCCCTCACGGAGCTCCTCGGTAGGTATCGGGGTGTACTTGGCAATGACTGCCTTTCTGCTGTCGTCGATATACTCGTTCATGTGTGCGATGAAGTAATAGCAGGCGGAGCGGAAGCCCTCCCATCCCAGATAATCCTGAATTATATCCATCCACTGAGGTGCAAACATAGCCGCTTCCACCACACGCTTTTCGGTAACATCGGTCTTGCTCAGAAGCTCTCTCAGCTTTTCGGCATTGTCCCCTTCCTCGGGCATACAGATACCCAGCATATGGCTCAGGCTCTGCTTGCGTGAAACGCCTCTTACGTAGTAATCTGTGCTTCTGTCGATGGTATCCTTGCCCATAGCCGCAAGAATGTGCACGAATCTGTCCATACCGTATATCCTCTTGAAGCCGACAATGCTTTCAGAGAATTCTGTAGGTGAATCCCCTCGCTTCAGCTCCTTGTCAAGGATGATATTCGCCATTGTCTCGTATATCTCAACTGCATATTCAGCCTTTTTTCTGTCCTCATCCGTGAGGGCATTTTCATTTACACGCTCTTTGCTGCCGATGATATCGCCCAGAAGATTATTGCCGTAGTTTCTGTAGTAATGTCTGCGGCTGGTCACCTGCTGACCCAGTTCACGGTAAGTGCCTGTGAGCTCGGAGAGAATGGACATTACCTCTTTCAGGTCGGGGCACTCGCAGAAAAGGTGCTTGTACAGGTACTCCTTAGTGATGATACCGTTTTCTGCGGCTTTTATATATGAAATGACACCGGGCAGACGGAAATACTTTCTGTTGTAGCTGTATTTTTTGCCCTCTGTGTCAGCCTTTTCGTCGGCGATCATTATGTAAGTTCCCAGCTTTTCGGCAACTCTTATATTCATTGCAAACCTTGTTTTCTCGTCGGAAAGGTAAGCGGGATTGCCCTTTATGCCTGCAATATTCTCTGCCTGAAGCGTAACTGCGCCCTTATAATCCTTTACCTCGCCGCCGCTGACATAATAGTTAAAGGTATTCCACTGTGTCGGCTCAAAGTCGTAAAGCTCGTCGGTATTCTCAATATTGCAGTAATATTCGTAGATCGCATACTTTATCTTGACATTGATGTCAGGCTCTGTTCCGACCTTGGATTCCATATAGCGGACAACACTGCTCATAAGCTCGATATACGGCAGTCCGCAGGCTTTCACAAACTCAGGTCCGTACAGCTTTTTCGTCAGCTTGTAATAAGCCTTGTCCTCGCCGATATTCTCACGTTTGAGCTGGTACTGGATATCGGTGTAAATTTTAAGCCTTAATACCTGCTTCTGTGATATCTTCTCCTTTTCGCAGAATTCATCCCACAGTTCACAGAATATGGGCTTTTTCTCGTTGTCGTACCATCTGTAAATTGAGCTTGCATTTCCCAGCACCGCAGCTTCTCCGCCGTAGCCGTCGTATTCATCGTTTCGGTGCTCATGGATAAAGTCAGCCAGCTTTTTCAGTACGCCTATCATATCATTTTCGGTTTCTTCAGGCTTACCGACGCACATAGCGGAGTTTGGAAAATACTCCATGAACTTCTTCTGACACTCGGCAATGAAGTCCTTGTCCCACTCGGGAGTATAGCTTGTCTCATCGGTGAAAAGTCCGTAATTCAGGTCAGCCTGCTCCTCCTCGGCGTCAGTGCTCCCGATGCTGTCAATGAGGATCTTCTCCTTTGAGGTGGGATTCTCTATCTTTTCAATGAGAGGGAGGCACTTTTCGCAGATATCCTTGCGCTCGCTGTCCTTGCCGAGCTGCATTATAAGGTCAAGAGCACCTGTGCGCTTTTCCTCCTTTTTGTCGCCTATGAGCCTGTCAATGCACTCATAAAGGCTGTCATCGCTCTGCTTCATGAGTATTTTTATAGTGTTCGCACGAACGTCGGCTTTCTTGTAGCGGAGCATATTCTCGAAGAATGTGAAATGCTTCTGTGTCAGCTTGTCAGCGACCTTTTCAACTAATGCAAATGAACGCTCGCTGGTGTAGCTCTCTCTGTCAGCACAGCACTCCACCAGAGCATCAAGCTGTTTTTCGGTCTTGGGGTCGTCCAGTATCATTGAGACATACCACCATCTTGAATCGTACATCTCGGCGCTTATCTCGCTTAATAAGCCTGCTGTCTCGTCTATTTTATCATTATCTCCCAGCAGAGAAGCTATAATGACCATTTTTTTGACTATCGTCGATTTTGTCAGCTTTGCGGAGAGCCACGGGAATACTATGGGTGAGAATTCCTCCTCTTTCTTGGTCATGGAGCTTCGCATTTCTTTCAGCACTTCGTATGCGTCCTCAGCTTCCTTGCGGTCATTGAAGTAGCCGTCCATTGTCTTGTCAGCCTGTTCGCCTGTGAAATCCATCCATTTCTTGCCATTTTTGTCAAGGTAGTTCTGCAAAGCAAGAGCCATAACGTCGTGCTCGCCGTTTTTGCTCATTATCAGCTTGTGTGCAACTTGCTGGGCTGTGTTGCCGAACAGCTCAACGGAGAAAAGCGCCGCTGTAAGTATCTGCTGATGAGAGCCGTTTTCTATGAACTCGTCTACTTTTTTAGCCGCATCGTCTGTCTCAACGACAGTCAGTGCCCATAAGCCTGTGTAGCACTTCATTGCATCGTCGCTCGCAAGGCACTCGTCACGGAATTTCTCGTCGCTCAGGCAGCCGTAGATAAGCTCAAACTCCTTTTTGCCTATCCTGTCGATATCTGCTGACTCGGCTGACATGATACCCGTCCACGTAGCCACAGCACGCTTCACCGATGAAAAGCGAATCAGGTCAGCTTCCTTGATACAGCCGAGAATGGTCTTGAACGCCTCCATTGTTCCCTCGTCGCAGCACTCGCATATAGCCTGTCTCAGACCCTCCTGCAAGCGAGCCGCAAGAAGAAGATCGGCAGCTTTCTTGTGAAGCTCGGTATTTTCGCTCATGAAAACGCCCTTGAATGCGCTTCGTGAGGTCGCCTCCGCATTGCCGCTGTCAAGAACGTTTGAAGCCCACTCAATAACAGTCTTGTCGCCCTTGTCTATATAGTACGCCGCTTCGTATTCTTTCCAGTAAACGGTTGAACGCTTCAGGTATATCCTTTCCTCGTCGGTAAGCTCGTCTCTCAGTCTCTGTGGAAGTGTCTTGGGAACGTGGAAGCTGCGGAAATTGTTAAGAATGTTGTTCAGATGATCGATATATTTTACATAATCAGCAGAGCGGAAAGGTCTGCGGACATAGCCGTCCGTGTAGGGGTGCTTGGTCACACTGTCCACGGTGTACATGAAAATATCCTTGTAGCTGTCGAGGATAATGTCACCGAAAAGCCATCCGCACTCCTTTTCATAGAATTCCGAGGGCTTTTTGTAAGTGCCGTCCATAAGTCCCTTTACCAGCTTTGTACGCAGCTCACAAGCAGGCGCAATACCTCTGTAGGGCGTTCTTTCGATGAATTTGCGCTGTTCATCAGTCAGCTTTTTTTCTGCTTCCTCTACCCTTTTCTTATACGCACTTTCGTACTTCGTGTACATTTCTGTTTCTGCGGCTTTGTCGTAAAAGTTTAATTTTTCCATTACCAGATCCTCCCTGTTAACATAGTTAATCTTATAAATGTGAGTTCGTCATTTTCTTTTATGTCAAGCGGTGTATCAAGCTCTGTCAGCTCGTTTTCACCGAGAAATACACGGTAAAGCCCGTCCTCAAAGCTGAGAAAGGCGTTGTCAAGGGCTTTCTGCATATCCTGCTCCTTGCCGTAGACGATACCGAAGGCTATCTTGCCGACCTTAGCCATTCCCGATATATCTTCATCCGAAAGGGGCTTCACGGCATTCTCCCCTGCCCTGACACGCTCATTATAGTCGTTGACACAGAGAGTGACGGTCTCGGAAATGAGCTGACGGAGAGTCTCGGGCTTTGTGGGATATTCAAAGGGTACGGGAGCTATCTTTTTTCTGCTCCCGAGCTGTTTGAGATTTATTTGTAATATCATGTCATAACTCCTTAATATAACGATATTTAACCACAGTATAGGTTATATTATACACTATTTCTTTAGCAATTGCAAGGAAAATATGTAATTTTATAGCAATAAAAGTAATTATCCTGTAACCGAATGTCACGGAAAAATAATCAAACAGCCTTTGAATTGTCGGAATATTGGCATTTTCGTGTTATTGTAATTTGCCCTTCGGTGAGGTATAATTTAGTCAAGATAAAACAAACCGCACAGGTGGAACGAAAGAAATGAGACAACAAATAAAAAAAAATCAAACCCAAGAAAAAGCAGCGGAGGTCACACCGCAATGACCTTTTTCAATGAAGATGGAGGAAATTATTATGAAACGTACAAGAAAGATCATGGCTCTCTCATCAGCCTGCATTATTATGGCATCTGCACTCACAAGCTGCGGCGACGGCGCTGAAGCTCCCTACAACTACCACGACACATCTTCTTCCTCGGCTGACAGCTATTCCTACAGCGAATCCTACGACTACGAGACCGCTGATGAGGAATACTACGGCGAGACTGAGGAAGAAGGCGGCTGGAACGATTACTCCTACTGGGAGGAAGAGCCCGAGTATCCCTCACCAAACGAGGAATACCACGGCTACGAGGAGTCAGGCTTCAAAGACCCAAAGGTAGAGCCGCTTTCCACTTTTTCCGCAGACGTTGATACTGCTTCATATACAAACGTGCGCCGACTTCTCATGGACGGCATGAAGGTCCCCGAGGATTCAGTCCGTGTGGAGGAATTCATCAACTATTTCGACTATGACTATCCTCAGCCCACCGACGGTCACGCATTCAGCAGAAATGTAGAGATAGCAGACTGTCCGTGGAATATGGACCACAAGCTCATAAGGGTCGGCTTGCAGGGACAGGAGATCGACAAGAGCGAAGCTCCTGCATCTAACCTTATTTTCCTCATAGACTCGTCGGGTTCTATGAGTTCAAGTGATAAACTCCCACTTGTTCAGCAGGCTTTTGCAATGCTCTCATCTCAGCTTTCAAAGAATGACAGAATATCCATCGTCACCTACGCAGGCTCAAGCGAAGTCGTTCTCAAGGGTGCAAAGGGCTCGGATACGGATGAAATAATCGAGGCTCTTGACTCCATTATCGCATCAGGCGGCACAAACGGTGAGGGCGGTATCGAAACTGCATACGCTTTAGCTGAGGAATACTTCATCAAGGGCGGCAACAACCGTGTTATCCTCGCAACTGACGGCGATCTGAATATCGGCGCTTCATCCGAGGATGAGCTGACAAGACTTATCGAAACTAAGCGTGACAACGGCATTTACCTTTCAGTTTTAGGCTTCGGCACAGGCAACTACAAGGACGCTCGCATGGAAGCTGTTGCAGACTGCGGAAACGGCAACTACAGCTATATCGATTCAGTTGAGGAAGCTGAAAGAGTTCTGGTAAAGGAAATGAGCGGCACTCTCTATACCATTGCTAAAGACGTAAAAATACAGGTGGAATTCAATCCGTCACAGGTCAGGAGCTACAGACTTATCGGCTACGATAACAGACTTATGGAGGCAGAGGACTTCCTCGACGATACAAAGGACGCAGGCGAGGTAGGCGCAGGACACAGTGTTACAGCGCTCTATGAGGTGGAGCTGGCAAACAGCGGCAATACCTATCACGGTGTAGAACTGGAATTTGCTCCACAGACCGAGCCTGTTGAGGATAACGGCAGAAGCGAGCTCTGCAAGGTGTCTGTCAACTACAAAACTCCCGTGAAAGAGACTAATATGAGCACATCCGAGCTTTTCGGCATGGAGAGCTACAGCAGCAGCCCCAGCGATTCAATGAAGCTGGCAGGAGCAGCAGCAGAGTTTGCGATGATACTGCGTAATTCACAGTATGTAGGCAATGCGGACTACAAGGATGTAATAGAAGCTCTGAGCACGCTGGATCCGGATGAAAAATTAATGGAGCTGCTTGAGCTTGCAGACATTGCACATGAGATCTACTAATTCCGATTCTTCATATATACTTCCTTTCCGAAAACCGACCTTACACAAGGTCGGTTTTTGATATATACTCGGCGCTACAGCAAAATATACAAAAAATGCGCCGTAGAAATTTCAAAGAACAAGGAAAACTTTTGAAAGCATACTGTCGTATGGTGAAAAAGTTTGACGCAGTTATTTGGAATTTATACAAGCATTTATGGATATTTTGCTGTAGTGCCGAGTATAATATGTGAGCGTCAGCGAACACAATAATTATGAATTATGAATTAAGAATTATGAATTAGAATTGATATTGATTTTTAAAGGAGGGCAATTATGGAAATTCAGCGTGGAATGCGTGATAAACTTGAAAAATACATGGACACTACTAAAATGATCGAAGTCAAGCTCAATATCGTCGGAAATGCGGTATATGATTTTAGCTGTTTCGGTGTGGATATCGACAACAAGCTCAGCGACGACCGATATATGGTGTTCTACAATCAGACCAAATCTCCCAATGGAGAGATCGAATATGTGGCAGGTAATAACTGTGCGGTGTTCAAGGTAATGACCAACAGTATCCCTGCGGCTATACAGAGACTTGTGTTTACTGCAAGCATCGACGGTATCGGCACTATGGGCGAAATAGCCGCTCATACCATTTCTATCGGAAATTCGGGCAATCCTGCGCTTACTGCCAACTTTGCGGGAACGGTTTTCAATAACGAGAAGGCAATTATTTCCATAGAGCTCTACCGCAAGAACGAGTGGCGCTTTTCTGTGACCGCTTCGGGCTTCAACGGCGGTATTCAGGATCTTCTCCACTACTACGGCGGCACATCCGTTGAGGAAGCGGCTCTTACAGCTCCTCCTCAGCCTGAGACTCCTCCCGAGCCCCCAACACCGCCTACACCTCCTCCGCCGCCTGCACCTGCACCCGAACAGCCTGCCGCTCCGCCGCCGACCTTTGGTCAGCCTGATTTCGGACAGCCACAGCCCCAGTTCGGACAGCCCCAGCCTCAGTTCGGTCAGCCCCAGCCGCAGTTCGGACAGCCTCAGCCACGGTTCGGACAGCCGCAGTTCGGCGGTCAGCCCGTACCTCCGCCGCCAATGCCTAATCAGGGCTACGGCTACGGCGGACATACCCGTCAGCCTGCACCTTTCGGCGGTCAGCCGCAGTTCGGACAGCCTCCGTACGGTCAGCCCGTACCTCCTCCGCCAATGGGAGGACAGCCGCCTGTGAACGGTCAGCCGCCGCAGTTCGGGGGAGCACCTGTTCCGCCGCCGCCGCAGGCACCGTCAAACAAGGTGTCGCTGGAAAAGAAGCTCAGCAAGGCGCCCGAGCTGGTGTCACTGGCAAAGCCCATCATGGTACAGCTTGAAAAGAAGAATCTCACCAACACCATCGCAAGAGTGGGACTGGTCATGGATATAACAGGCTCGATGTATATGGCTTACAAGAACGGCGTTGTGCAGGAGATAGTCAATAAGATTCTTCCCCTTGCAGTACAGTTCGACGACGACGGACAGCTTGATTTCTGGTACTACGCAAAGACCTTTGAGCACCGTCCGGCTGTTGATCTGGGCAACTATCAGACAGCCGTTCCCGACAACTGGAAGGATGTTATGAACAATCTGGGCGGTACGAACAATGAACCCGAGGTGCTCAGGGACGTTATCGAGTTCTACAGAGGAAGCTCTCAGCCCGTATACATCATATTCATCACAGACGGCGGAATGGCTAAAAAGGGCGAGATAAAGAAGCTCATGAAGCAGGCTTCGGAAATGCCGATATTCTGGCAGTTTGTGGGAGTTGACGGAAGCAACTACGGACTTCTTGAAAATCTGGACGAGCTTGAGGGAAGATATGTGGACAACGCAGGCTTCTTCGCTATGGACGATTTCATGAGCGTATCCAATGACGAGCTTTACGACCGTCTGCTCAGCGAATTCCCCGTATGGCTGAATGAAGCAAGAAGACTTGGGCTTATACGCTGATAATTGAAAAATGAAAATTGAGAATTGAAAATGAACGTGTTCGCTAACGCTCACAAATTCAAAATCTAATTCGTCCACGAAGTGGACACCATAATTCTCAATTCTCAATTCTTAAATCTTCTCTTTTTCGCAATAAAAGTATTGCATTTTATCATAATTTGCGGTACAATATATATCGGACGGTCTGATATCGTCAGAAATAGTCATGAATAATATAATCGGAGGTTATTATGGACGCAAAACTCAAAAAGGACTTGCAGAAGATCGCCTGCAAGGTAAGAATGGGCGTTATTGAGGGTACTTATAACGCAAAATCAGGACATCCCGGCGGTTCGCTGTCAATAAGCGACACACTGACTTATCTCTATTTCAATAAGATGAACGTTGACCCGAAGGATCCCGATAATGCTGACAGAGACCGTTTCGTGCTCTCAAAGGGACACACCGCTCCCGCTCTTTACTCTGTACTTGCTCAGAAAGGCTACTTCTCAGTGGATGAACTGAAGTCGCTCCGTCACATCGGCGCTCTCTTACAGGGACATCCTTGTATCCACATCCCCGGAGTTGATATGTCCAGCGGCTCTCTCGGTCAGGGCATCTCCGCTGCCTGCGGTATGGCTCTTGCAGGCAAGATCAGCGGAAAGTCATATAATGTATACACTATTCTCGGCGACGGTGAGATCGAAGAAGGTCAGGTATGGGAGGCAGCTATGTTCGCTGCTCACTACGGTCTCGGCAACCTCGTTGCTGTTGTGGATAACAACGGTCTCCAGATCGACGGTCCTATCACTGAGGTTTGCTCTCCCGAGCCTATCACCGATAAATTCGCTGCTTTCGGCTGGCACGTTATCACTATGGACGCTCACGACTTCGACAGCATCGATGCCGCTTTCACTGAGGCTTCAAAGGTAACAGACAAGCCTGTTGCTATCATCCAGAAGTCTGTAAAGGGCAAGGGCGTTTCATTCATGGAAAATCAGGTAGGCTGGCACGGTACAGCTCCGAATAAGGAACAGTACGAGCATGCAATGTCTGAACTCAATGCACAGTTAAAGGAATTGGAGGACTAATCATCATGGCAGATATCATCAAAAAGGCTACCAGAGAAAGCTACGGCGAGGCTCTCAGAGACTTAGCCGAGGAATATAAGGATCTCGTTGTCCTCGATGCAGACCTTGCTGCTGCTACAATGACAGGCATTTTCAAGAAGGCTTATCCCGACCGCTTCTTTGACTGCGGTATCGCTGAGGCAAACATGATGGGCGTTGCAGCAGGTCTTGCCGCAGCAGGAAAGATTCCTTTTGCAAGCACATTCGCAATGTTCGCCGCAGGCAGAGCATTTGAGATAGTAAGAAACTCCATCGGCTACCCACACCTCAACGTTAAGATAGGCGCTACACACGCAGGTATCTCCTTTGGTGAGGACGGCGCTACACTCCAGTGTAACGAGGATATCGCTCTCATGCGTACAATCCCCGGCATGACCATCATCAACCCCTGCGACGATGTTGAGGCAAAGGCTGCTGTAAAGGCTGCTCTCGACTTTGAGGGACCTGTATATATGCGTTTTGGACGTCTTGCAGTACCTGTTATCAACGACGCTGAGACCTACAAGTTTGAGCTTGGCAAGGGCGTAGTGATGAAGGACGGCAAGGATGTTACCATCGCTGCAACAGGTCTTATGGTAAACGAGGCTGTTGAGGCTGCAAAGACACTTGAAGCTGACGGCATTTCCGCAAGAGTTGTGAACATCCACACCATCAAGCCCCTTGACAAGGAGCTTATCTGCAAGTGTGCAAAGGAGACAGGTCTTATCGTGACCGCAGAGGAGCACAGCATTATCGGCGGACTTGGTTCTGCTGTAGCTGAGGCAGTAACAGAGTGCTGTCCTGTGCCTGTTATCAAGATCGGCGTAAACGACGAGTTCGGTCACTCAGGTCCTGCTGTTGACCTCTTAAAGGAGTTCGGTCTGTCGGCTGAGAACATCGTTAAGACTGTTAAGGCTGCTCTTGCTAAGTAATTAGTGAGTAGTGAGTAGTAAGTAGTAAGTAGTGAGTAGTAAGTAGTTATCAGTGCTTAGTGCTT
>JAFVBU010000325.1 GCA_017479805.1 Ruminococcus sp. | reverse complement strand
CTCGAACTGTCGACCTCCTGCGTGACAGGCAGGCGTTCTAACCAACTGAACTACGAGGCCATGTGGTGGGGACTACAGGGCTCGAACCTGTGACCCTCTGCTTGTAAGGCAGATGCTCTCCCAGCTGAGCTAAACCCCCACAATGCTTTGCCATTTTTCATTTTGTTTTGTCGTCTTGTCCCTGACGACGATATTAATTATATCACTTCTTTTCTCGTTTGTCAAGCATTTTTTGAAAAAATTTCAGATTTTTTTAAAAAAGTCTGCATTCGGCGATATATCGTGGTTTTAAATCCAAAATTTTTTTGATTCTGACCGTCGGAGAGCTTTTTTAGAAAAAAATCGGGGCGATGTGGGCATCGCCCCCACTTACTACTCACTACTTACTAAGCATCAGATACTCTCCATATAATCATTACGCATATCGGGAGCGGCTTCTGCGGCTTCGAGGGGCAGGTCAAGCTCGTCCATTCTGCCCTTTTTGTCCTCGGGAGCTTCAAGAGCGGCATAGTGGCGGTCAATTTCCCCTGCGAGGGCTTTTTTGTTCTTCTCTATCTCATCATCGAGAATACGCTTGAAATGAGGGAATCCCTCCTGCTCCGAAAGATAGATGTACTCTCTGTTGAGGTAAGGCACTATAAATAAAGCAAAGGCTATGAGTATTCCCATTATTATAATGCCCCAGAACATGAAAATAGTCACTAATCTAATCACAAGGTCAATGACCACTCCCATTAATACAGCAATGGGAGCGGTATAGCAGAATGCTGTTTTCTTCGTGTACACTGAGTACCATTCCATAGCCAATCCCACGGCTATCATTATGTACAGGAGAAAATCGGCGGTAAAAACAGCCGCAGCGAACATGATAACATGGACAAACGTTATACAAAAAAGCACCTTGCCGACATCCATGTATTTTTTGATATATTCGTTGTAGCGGTCGCAGTTTTTCGCCATTTCCGAGGTCTTTTTGAGCTGCTCGGCTTTATATGTGCCGTCCTCCATTGACTGCTTTACCGACTCATATTTTTTGCTGTTGTACAGCAGTATGTCACTCAGACGCATATTGAACAAGCCCTTATTCCTGTCAGCCATAACCATTCCCCCTTTTTCTTTACCATAGTATATCACATGATCATAAAGAAATCATTAAATTTCAGTTTTTTCTTCTGAAAAAGCAAAACAAAGAATACAGCGCCCATTATTACAGTGGGGAGCATGAATGTGCAGCTTGTGATGAAATCCGTGTACCTGTTCTCGAATATTTCCTCGCCCTGAATATCCTTATAGCGTATCATGCCGATAATAATGGAGTTTATGCCGTCAAGCACCGCATGGAGCACTGCCGCAGGGTATACCGAACCTGTCTTTTTTGTCAGCCATGTGAGTATTGCCGCAACAGCTATGCAGAACACTGTCATGGCTAAAAGGCTGCTGTATGGGAAGAATATGTCCTCTACACCGAAATTGTAGCCCCTTACTATGAGCGGAGCGTGCCAGAATGACCATATTATGCCCGTTACTATTACAGCTTTAGGAGTTGACATAAGCTCCTCCAGCTTGGGTGTCAGGTAGGCTCTCCAGCCGAACTCCTCTCCGAAGCCGCTGGCAAATATGCCTATGCCCGATATTATGCCCGATGTAATGCCGTAAGTGAATATTCTGCCGTCGGACATGACACACTCCGAGAATGACCAGTCTTTCTGTGCAAACGTGCCCACAAGCAGACCGCCTGCAAGACCTGCGAGGATAATAGCCGCAGACGGGAGTATATAGTATTTTCCGCTCCCCTTTTTCCCTGTGCCCAGATATGTATTTCTGAAACCTTCTTTTGTTGTAACTCTTGTAAGTATATTCGCAATTGTCGGGAAGAACATGAGCAGCAGACCTGCCGTTGCCGATGTTATCTCCATCTCTGTGCCCTTGCCTTTCAGAAAAACCGCACCCATGATATACACAGGCAGATAAGCAAGAACTGTGAATATGACTATTCTTTTTACTGTATCCTTCTTACTTGGCATAATGTTCTTCAACTCCTTTCAGATAGAGCCTGCACGACAGTCTGTAGGACAGGTAATACAGCGGGATAATCGCCAGACAGCAAATATTCATTATATTCGCCGCCTTTATCATGCTCTCGCTGCCCTCCATCAGATCAAATACATATTCCCACACTCCCGAAAGGTCAAGTCCGTCGGGTTTGAAGTAGAGAAACCACACACAAACTGCAATTGTCGCTGTAAGGATAAGTCCTATCCTGAAATAGGAGCTTACGGTAGTGCCGAAGCGCACGATAGTCGGAAGCTCTATAGACTGCACGAAAAGTATCAGAAATATCAAATATATCATAAGTGACGCACTGCTGTTTTCCAGTATGCCTGCGTCGCCTACTATGACAGTGTAAAGCTCTATCAGAAATTTCGCAATTATCAGCACCATAACATTGTACACATACTTTGCTCCGATGGCTGTTTTGTAGCCACAGGGCAGCGATACTGTGTAGTATGCCCACTTTTTTCTCTCGTCGCCGCCGAATGATGCACCTCCAGTTGCTGACGCCATCACAAGCATAACAGTTTCGGGGATAAGCAGTACCATAGAAATTACATTCTCTGCGTCTTCGGCATCCGTTACAAACAGCATTACAGTGAATAATGTCATCATTACCAAGCTGACTCCCAGACCAATGAGAAGCGCAGGCATATTCAGCCTGAATTCCTTATAAAGCATTCCCAGCATTACAGACTCCTCCTTTTCAGCTCCTTAACGGTGAGTTTATAGCCAACAAAGAACATCAGCACTATAAAGGGGACGCCGACTATCATGAGCACGGTCCTGAAAGTATCTATATAGGGCTGTGCAACCTCAAGCATCAGCTTCATGGGGTCGCCTATATCTACAGGACCCTCCTCGCCTGCTGCCCTTGCAGCCTCCACCAATGCGGCAGTCCGCTGCTCCACTTCTTTTGTTATCTTCATGACAACGATAAAAAAGGGAATGAGCAAAGGCATACCTATAGCCATACCCGCAGCAGCGATCTTTCCCTCGTTTCTCAGCCTCATTGCCAGCGGCACCTCCAGAGCCGACAGACCGCTGAAAATTCCCATCGCCAGCACAAACACCAGCATATTCGGACGGAAGCCTGTTCCCGATATTATGCCTATATACAGCTCACCGAGGATACCAAGCATCAAACCGACTGCGAAAACAGTCCCACGTATCAGGTACTTTCCTTTTGCCAATGTCTCCGCAGGCAGAGGGAGAGTATACTGAAACCCCATCCACCTTGTATTGTAGTCGTCAATGATAGATTTGAGCTGTCCCATAGACGGACCGCAGACACCGACCGTCACCAGAATGAGTGTGGAATACATCCTTATCATCTCAAAGGCCTCCGTATCGGAGCGGTCAAGGTTGCCGTAGTCGAAAGCAAGGAGAACAACTGCCGCAAATATCATGCTCAGCACATATACAACGGCTGTAAGTATGAGCGCTTTTTTCATAAGTATGAGCTCACGGTAAATGATACCTTTCATTATCTCCACTCCTTTTTGTCACGGTTAACGTAGAATACCATTATATCGTCAAGGTTTGCACGGTCAATGACAGCCCCCGAATACTTTCTCTGACATTCAGCCACATTCGCCACCATAACATCTATATTGAAGTCGTTCACTCTTGCGCTGACGATATCCGCAGGGTCTATAGCCTTGTAGTCATCCTTAGTGCACCTGATGATACCGTGGTTCTCCAGTATCTCGTCCTTGTAGCCGCTTATGAGCAGCTTTCCCTTGTCGATAAAGGTAACACTGTCGGCTATTTTTTCAAGGTCGGATGTGATATGTGAGGACATGAGTATGCTGTGCTCCTCGTTCTGTAGGTACTCGAAGAATATATCGAGTATCTCGTTCCTGACAACAGGGTCAAGACCCGTAGTAGCCTCGTCCATAATGAGCAGCTTTGCGTTATGGGACATAGCCGCTGCTATCTGCATTTTCATTTTCATGCCCTTTGAGAATTTTCCGAACTTCTTCTTTCTCGGGAGCTGAAAGCGGTCGAGGTAATTGAAGAAAGTCTCGCTGCTCCACTCCTCGAATATCTCCCTGAGAATGATATCGATATCGTTTGCATTGAGCCTGTCGTCGAAAGGGAGCTCATCGAAAACAGCGGCGATATTCTTCTTTATCTCGTACTCATCCTTGATATGGTCAAGCCCGAAAACATTTACAGTTCCCGAATCAGCCTTTACTATATTAAGGATAGTATTGATAGTCGTGGTCTTGCCTGCTCCGTTCTGACCGATAAAGCCCATAATGCTGCCCTTTGGCACATTAAAGCTGACGTTGTCGAGAGTAAAGCCGTCGAACTTCTTAGTCAGCCCGTTGATCTCAATAGCGTTGGTATAATCATTCATTGTCTGCCCCTCCGTAAATAAGTCCAAGCATTTCAATGAGCTCGTCAAGGGTAAGGTCGCACTGTTTAGCCTTTTCGCAGACCTGTCCGAGAAGCTCCTCCGTCTGTCTGAGGTACTCCTCACGGAGAAGCTCGGTATTCTGCCCCTTGATGAAGCTGCCCTTGCCTGTGTAAGATTCGATGAAGCCGTCCCTTTCCAGTTCCTCATACGCACGTTTTGTGGTGATAACGCTGATACGGAGCTGTTGAGCCAGCAGGCGCATAGAAGGAAGAGCGTCCCCCTCTTTCAGTGTGCCGTTAAGGATGAGAGCCTTTATCTGCGAAGATATCTGCTGATAGATAGGCTCGCCTGATGAATTGCTGATGATAATATCCATAGTTCACCTCATAATGTATATATACGTTATACACATTATATCATTTATATACACTCTTGTCAATAGGTTTCCTGAATTTTTTCAGCCATCAGCAAAAAGACTAAGCGTATACTATGGGAGCAAATAAACATTATGTAGATTCAACATTTTCTCTTGACATATTTATCATATTAATGTATAATAATTACATAGTTAACGCTGTACTATCTATAGAAAGTCGGATGTATATGAATAACAATTATCCACAGGACAATAACAACAATTTCTTCAGCAACAATCAGGGCTCGCAGTCCCCTTACGGACAGCCTCCCCCTCAGCAGATGCAGCAGCCATATTATGACAACAGGATGAGGGTGCAGGAAAGCACCGCAAAGTCCCCGACGATAGCGATACTTATAGTGGTGATCGTCATTCTGCTCATAGCTATATGCCTGATAGGCGGCTATCTTTTCGGAAAGAGCAGGAATGACAACGGCGGCGGAGAACAGGTACCGATGGCTGCGGCGCAGACAACTGCCGAACCGACCGAACCGCCTGTTACCGAAGCTCCTGCCGAAACAGCCGCACAGGTAACGGAAGCTCCGACAGAAGCCCCGACAGAGCCTCCCACGACCGAGACTACCGTCACAGCACCTCCCGAAACGAGCATTGTGGTCAAGGTGGTAACAGAACCGCCGAAAACTATATTTGTCGGCGACTATATCTGCGATATGCGTGTAGCAACAAAGTCCACCGACCTTAATATGCGTTCCTCGCCGTCCACCTCAGCTTCAATAATCGGCAGTATCCCCAAGGATACAATAGTCGGCTACTACGGCTCGGAGGGCTCATGGGGAATAGTTTACTACGGCGGAAAGTACGGCTATGTGAATACAGCCTACCTCAGCGCTGACCTTTACCCCGCAGACAAGGCATACGGCGGCAATTACTGGGGCGGCTCGGTATCCTATGCAACCATCAACGCAAACGGCGGACTGAACCTGAGAAGCTCCGATTCCACCAGTGCATCTATAATCACCACTATCCCCTACGGCAAGGATGTAACGGTATACAGCAGCTACGACGGCTGGAGCTACATAAGCTACGGCAATGATTACGGCTACGTAAAGAGCGAATATCTTAAATTTAAGTAATATGCGAAAAAGGGACGCCGATGGGCGTCCCTTTCAGCGTGTCAAAAAAACGTCATTTTAAATTGTTGATATGCGGGCGGCGAAACGCCGCCCCTACAGATGATAATGATATATTAACAAAATGTAGGGGCGCCGTTTCGGCGCCCGTGTTGGTTTTATTTGCAAAATGTACTTTTTTAGGTGTCAGGTGTTAGGTTTCAGGGGGCAGGTGTAGGGGCGGATATCATCCGCCCATGCCGTATATATATAATTAGGTGTCAGGAATTGAGAATTGAGAATGTAGGGGCGCAAGCTGACGTCAGCTTGACCACGTACACGCTTCGCTCGTAAACTCGCTTACTCTCTGCGAAACTTTTATTCTGCTTTCGCACACTGTTACAAATTCGGGGCGGTGGTGTAGGGGCGCACATCGTGCGCCCGTGCCTTACAATAAAAATCAGGAGAATACTTGACATTTTCAAAGTTTATGATATAATATAAATAAAGAGAGCACTGCACAGCCTGATGGCTCAGCGGTTCGCCCTCGTTGTTAGGTCAAAGAATAACCGCTAACTTGGGGAAGTAGGGCGGTTATTTCTTTTTTGTATTGTTCATTATGAATGTTGCAAAAGATATGAGTAAATTTAAAAGTGTAAGTATTTCAAGTGCACTCATTGAACTCACCCCCATTTCTGAGGGAAGATTGAACCGCCTTGCCGCTGTTTGCAAATGCTCTCTGTTGCTATTATAGCACAGAGGGTATTTTTTGTCAATTATACGTGGATTTTTAATTATTTTTGACAAAACAAAGAATAAATAATATGTAAGGCACGGGCGCACACTGTGCGCCCCTACGACCTGATACCTGACACCTTTTTCTCTGACACCTGATACAGGCTCGAATGTTAAATCTAAGTTAAAGAATCGCTTGTACTATTGATTTCCTATCAATGTTGGGATATAATAAAGCCGTAATGATATAGTTACTATAAGGAGTATGAATAATATGGAAACTGAATTTTCGGTATTTAACATCTTCACCCTGCTGGGCGGACTTGCTTTCTTCCTTTACGGCATGAACGTTATGTCTACGGGACTTGAAAAGCTCACGGGAGGCAAGCTGGAGGCGGCACTCCAGAAAATGACCTCCAACAAGCTGAAAGCTATCCTTCTCGGTATGGGTGTTACTATTGCCATCCAGTCCTCGTCGGCTATGACCGTAATGCTGGTGGGCTTCGTAAACTCGGGTATCATGACCCTTGAACAGACAATTGCAGTCTGTTTCGGCTCGAATATCGGCACTACCTTTACCGCTTGGATACTCTGTCTCGGCGATATAAAGGACACGGGAGCAGGCGGTGTTATCGACTTTCTGCTGAAAATGCTCAAGCCCGAGTCATTCTCACCTTTAGTGGCGCTTATCGGTGTTATACTGATAATGTTCGCAAAAAAGAACAAGAAAAAGGATATCGGACGCATACTTGTGGGCTTCTCGGTGCTTATGACGGGTATGACCCTTATGTCCGATTCCGTTGACCCTCTGGCACAGTCGGAGGAATTCCAGAAGCTGCTGACTGCCTTTGAGAATCCCGTACTGGGCGTTGTTGTGGGTGCTGTATTCACAGGTATCATCCAGAGCTCCGCAGGCTCTATCGGTATCCTCATGGCTTTCTCCACATCGGGCGCTCTCACCTACGGTATGGCACTTCCTATCATCATGGGCTGTAATATCGGTACCTGTGTGACCGCTCTCCTTGCAACATTCGGTGTAAGCAAGGATGCAAAGCGTGTGGCATGGATACACATTCTTATAAAGATAATCGGTACACTTGTACTTTTGCCGATAATCTGGTTCTTACAGAGTGTTGTTGACCTGAGCATAATGAACGCAACTGTCGGCTATCTGGGTATCGCTGTAATGCATACTATCTTCAACGTGGCTACAACAGTAATGTTCCTGCCGTTCACAAAGCAGCTTGTAAAGCTGGCTCATCTCGTGGTAAAGGACGGCAAGGAGGAAAAGGAGAGGGACTCAAAGCGCACTCTCACAGGTCTGGACGATATACTGCTGAAAACCCCTGCTGTTGCTGTTCACTCATGTCTCAACGCTACAGAGCAGATGGCTGAGCTTACACGTGACACCATCAATATGGCGCTGAGGATACTGACGGAGTACAGCGAGGAGTCCGCAGATACTATTATAGAGAACGAGGATATAATCGACAGCTTCGAGGACAAGATAAACAGCTATCTGCTGAAAATTTCCAAGAGCAGCGTAACAGGCAAGGACAGCCGAAGCGTATCGAAAATGATGCACTGTGTAGGCAATTTCGAGCGTATTTCCGACCATGCGGTAAATCTGGTGGAATCCGCACAGGAAATGCATGACAAGGGCATATTCTTCTCCCCTGAGTGCGTGAACGAGATAAAAGTCATAACCGACGCTATCATGGAGAATATTAACAAGGCATTCGACGCATACAAGGACGGCGACCTGAGCATTGCACACAAGGTAGAGCCTCTTGAAGAAGTGGTGGACAACCTGAGCACAGAGCTGAAAAACCGCCATATCCGCCGTTTGCAGAACGACGAGTGCACCGTTGAGCTGGGATATATATTCCAGGATGTTCTGACCAATCTGGAGCGAATCTCCGACCACTGCTCAAACATCGCAGGCTGTCTCATCGAGACCGACGAAAAGACCAATATCCACGCATACCTCCACGACGTAAAGGAAAACGACGAAAACTTCCGCAAGGACTACCGCAGCTATGCCGAGGAGTACTTCAAGCGTCTGGAAATGAGTGACAAGATAGCTTGATTCAGGTGTCAGAAAGTAGTTTGAAACACAAAATCAGCAAAAGTGAGCGAAAGCAGACTACCGCTCCGCAGAGAGTGAGAGCGTGATCGTAGTCAAGCTGACGTCAGCTTGTAGGGGCGCACAATGTGCGCCCTTAAAACTTGTAGTATCATTTTGTATGTGAGGGCGAACTCGCCCTCACATGATTTTCTTGTAATCGCCGTCGGGAGCCCGAGGGCGGGCTCCCCTACACCACCGCCCCGAATTTGTAACAGTGTGCGAAAGCAGAATAAAAGTTTCGCAGAGAGTAAGCGAGCTTGCGAGCGAAGCGTGTACGTGGTCCAGCTGACGTCAGCTTGCGCCCCTACACCACCGCCCCGAATTTGTAACAGTGTGCGAAAGCAGAATAAAAGT
>JAFVBU010000324.1 GCA_017479805.1 Ruminococcus sp. | reverse complement strand
GCCGTGTCAAAGTTGTTCTCAAATGTAAGTGCACAGTAAACGGCGATAGCCAGCGTTTCCTCGGCTACCCATCCCCCACCGAGCTGATGGATGGCAGAAAGGTCGTCCGTATCAGTCTCGGCAAGTGTGACCGCCTTTTCCATGAGAGCGGTAAAATAGCCTATATGCTCCGCTTTCGGGAACTGCTTTTTCGTTGCAGAAATAGTCTCGATAACCGCTTCTTTCAGCGTAATATCACGCTCAGTGACGGTTCTCACAATATGTGCCAGCGCCGCTGCAGGTATGTAGCCCAGCTCATGCCCGTGGGTCAGAGCGGCTGCTTCTGCGGCTATCATGTCCGACTGCTCATAGGGCGTGGACGAATCGCAGAAGTAAAGTCCCACAGGAGCAACACGCATAACTCCTCCGCAGCCCTTGCTGTTGTTTATCGGATGCTCCACCGAACCCACGGCACCCTGAGAAATTGCCGACAAACAGGTCATTCCCGGTGCACGGCAGCTAAACAGCTCGGGAATATCCAGAAGCCACGAATCCATGAGCTCGACCTCATTGGAAAAGGTGCCTTTCTGAGTTATAAACCAGCACTTGTACATTTCCCTTATGGCGTCCGTATAGCCCATATTCTGCGCCGAGGCAGCAAGGAGACCATTGGCTGTGAACAAGGTCATCTGGGTATCGTCGGAGATCTCAGCCACACCGTTTTTCAGCCTGTATTCGGCTATTCCCTCACTTCCGTACTTTTGGAATATCTGCTCCTCAATGAGAAATTCAACCGCATATCCCAGCGCATCACCTGCTGCTCCGCCTATGAGACAGCCACGGAATTTATCTGTATTTCGCATACTTTGACCTCCTTAGTTTTTCGTATTTGCTGACGTTTTTATATGTATATATTATACACTGTTATATGGATTATTTCAAGTATTTTCAGACAGGATCGTAATATAGCTCTTAAGGCAACACCGCACAAAGACGTCAGTCGGTCTTTGTGCGGTGTTGCCTTAAATTTAATGACAATTGTAACTGAAATAATTACAATCCACACATTGAATCCCACCTGCGGCTGTGCTATGATTAAGGCATGATAAGGAGGTGGCTGTATGAAACTGCTCACACTGACCGAGAATCAGATAATATCAACATTTATTGCCCTTGCGCTTCTGCTCCTGTTCTCCTGCATTTTCGGAACGCTCATCGAAAAAATAAAGGGACCGAGAGTTGTGGGCGAAATACTGGGCGGAATGATACTTGGCGGAAGCTGTCTGTTCATTCTTATCCCCGACGCAATGGGAAAAATCTTCTTCGCCTATCCCGAGGAGGGGCAGGTGCTGAACATATTCTATCAGCTCGGACTGGTATTCCTCATGTTCCTGTCGGGGCGCAGTACGGAAATAAAAGTCGATTCCCGAAATATAAAGACCGTAGCCCTCGTTTTCGTCGGTGCAACGGTCATTCCAATGCTGCTTGCGATACCGTTCATCGGCTTTTTCAAAAGCAGCTTTATCGGCACGGCAGGCAATGAGCTTTCGTTTTCGCTTGTTTTCTGCATCGGAGTTGCCATAACGTCCATTCCCGTCATATCGAAAATTTTCTTCGACATGGGCATTATGAAAACGAAATTTGCCAGCACAATCCTGACCGTTGCAACGTTTCAGGATCTGTGCCTGTGGATACTTCTCAATATCGCCACAAAGGTCACAGCTTCGGGAAAGATCGGGCTTGGACAAATGCTGCTGATAGTCGCCGCAACGCTTGGAGTATTCGTACTGATAACCGTAATTTCGAGAAAAGCAAAGCCAATACTCGCCGTCACCGATACAAAGCGGTTTTACACAGTATGCTTCGTGATGCTTCTTTTAGTGTGCGGACTGCTGTCCATGATCGGCATAAACATCATGTATTCGGCATTTATCGTGGGTTACGTCACAAAAGTCCTGTTCAGCGGTGAAAAAACCGAGCAGGCAGCAGGTGCACTAAAGGACATGGTATTTTCGTTTTTCGTGCCAATATACTTTGCACTCGTCGGCATCCGGCTAAACGTGATACACGATTTTTCACTCGGAAGATTCTGATTTTCTTCATTATCGCATTCGGACTGGAGTTCGCAGGAACATGGGGAATGCTTCTGTTTTCGGAACTTTCGGGCGATATGAAAATGAATTTCGCCATAACCATGAACGCAAGAGGCGGTCCGGGGATAGTCCTCGCAACCGTAAGCTACGGCGCAAATATAATTTCTCTTGAATTTTTCACAGTCCTTATCCTCACGACAATGCTTTCGTCCATGACCGCAGGCTATTACCTGAGATACCAGCAGAAGAAAAATGCTAATATTTTCGACAGCCTGTAAAAAATCACCGCACAAAGGCAAATTTGCGATCTGTGCGGTGTGATTTTTATATACAATAGTCGCCACCCTCAAGATTAGTCGAGCGGTCAATTATATCCTGAACGGTAATGCTCGACAAATACTCGGTGATAGTTTTGTACAATCCTTCCCAGATATAGAGGGTGGAGCATTTTTCCTGCATCGGACATTCGTTGGGTTCAAATTCAAGACACGAAACAGGTGCGAGACTTCCCTCGGTCGCTGTGAGCACCTCCGCAACCGTTACTTCATCGGGCTTCTTTGCCATCATGTAACCGCCCTTGTTGCCACGGTTAGTCCTGAGCAGACCGCTCTTATTCAGCATAGGCACGATCTGTTCCAGATATTTCTTGGAAATATTCTGCCTTTCAGCGATATCCTTCAATGAGACAAATCCTTCCTCACGGTGCAAGGCAAGGTCGGTAAGCATTCGCAGAGCGTATCTGCCTTTTGTAGAAATTTTCATTGTAATTCTCCCTCATTAAAAATTCTTTTCGATATATTCAAGCAAAGGCTTTCTTTTTACCGGAGCCATGTTATGTTTGTACAATTCGCAGCACTCTTTTATACTGTCGCTGAACGGTATAGTTTCTCTCATAATTTCCTGCTGACGAGTCACGTCAAGAATGTATGCATAATCGTAAAACGGGAAATAATTTCTCTGCGGAACGCTGCCGTCCACCAACACAAAATTCGGCTCTTTTCCCATAGCGTGGTAACATTCTGTGACCCATTCACGGATAGTTACGGTGGTGCTGTTTCCGACGTTGAATACCCTATTTTTCGGCTTAGTTTCGAGAATTAGCTCCATAAATCTGCAAAGGTCACGGATGTGGAAGAAGTGCAGCGGCATTGAACCGTCCTTCGGCAGATAAAACGGCATATCTCTCTCGGCGCAGTCGAACGCAAAAGCCTCACGGTAGACGTTGTTCAGCGGCCCGTAGAGGTATGGCGGACGGATGATGTAGTAGTCGGAAAGTGTTGATTTTACGCAGTTTTCAGCTTCTATCTTGTCCGTGCCGTACTTTCCCCAGAAGCTGTTCTCTCCTACCGTCTGCTCCTCATTTAACGGCTGCGGCAGAGTTTCGGGATAGACCGCACTGGAGCTTATGAGAATGTAAGTTCCGTACTCCCCAAGCCCGTCCAGCAGCTCCCGAACGTCTGTGCCGTTGTATGCGGTAACGTCGAGAACGGCGTCAAATCGGTGATTTTTCAGCACATCACCAAGAGCGTGACAGTCAGCTTTTATGTGAGTAACACCAACTGACTGAACGTCATTTCCACGGTTTAGTACAAAAACATCGTGACATTTTTCTGTGAAGTATTCGGCTGTATATCGGCTTGCAAACACTGTTCCGCCCGTGACTAATATCTTCATTTTTACTCCTTTTAATCAGTGAAAAGCTGCGGAACGCCCTGCCACGTTAGCTGCGGCATCGCATCCAGCTTGTTAAAATAGATGTAAATCGTCTGATCACCGCCCCAGTATCCGCTTTCGGGCAGCCTTGTGAGTACAGTCAAGTGATAGAAGCCGTCCTCCAGCTCTATTTGCTGATCTTCGGGAACGTTCCCACTCCATTCCATGAGCCAATAAATGTCGATAAATGAGACTTTTCCGCCCTTTACCTCCAGCCCGAGACTAATGGAAACGGGGTAGCTGCTGTAGGTCTCGGCATCGGGATAGCCCTGCCGAATCTTTAAAGTATAATCGCCACCGGAGCCTGTGCAAAAGCACGAAATATCGCCTTTTCTTATGTGTCCGGCAGCCTTTTTCGGATCAGCAAGTTCGGCATTGAAGAAGTCACTTCCCTCCGCAATTCCGTTCATGCAGCCATCGGAATAAATGGCGATTCCGATTCCGTCAAGGCATAATTCAATGTCTTTTTCAGTCATATTCAACCTCCATCAGTCTTTCCTGTAATATACAAGTGTCATTTTATCATTGATAATTTTTGTTTTTCCTGTTTTATAATAGCCGATAGATTCGTACAATTTGCAGTTACCTTCTTCCTGCAGGATGGTTTCAAGCTCCCACCCACTTTTTCCGTGAATCCTTTCAGCTTCGAGCATTGCCATCTTTGCATAGCCTTTTCTGCGATATTTCGGCATAATGAAGATCGGTGACACCCTTTTGGGAGAGCCGTCCATCATATCCGTTACTCTTATTGCACCGACTCTCTGACCGTCGGCAACAATATAATAGTAATAGGTGAATTGTTGTTTTAGACGTTCGGTCATTTTTACCAATGGCTCATTTGCAGGAGAAGTATCATGATCCTGATTCTTTTCATAAAGCTCAGAAAAGGCTTCTTTTTGCATATTCCATAGTATCTCGCCGTCTGATTCGTTTGCTCTTATCAGT
This sequence comes from Ruminococcus sp., assembly GCA_017479805.1. Classification (GTDB taxonomy): domain Bacteria; phylum Bacillota; class Clostridia; order Oscillospirales; family Ruminococcaceae; genus Ruminococcus. The sequence continues at coordinate 1,283 of JAFVBU010000324.1, read as the reverse complement.
TCCATATTTATTTCCTTTGTGTTATTCGTGGATATTTTATTATTTACCTGCGATTGTACAAACATAACTTATCATATTCTTGCGCTTGTTTGCTTGTCATAATTTTATTATACCATAGGTTTAGTATGTTTTCAAGTGGATTATAAAATAATTTGTATTTTTCATGTGATTTCATAAAAAACAGACAACTTCAAGTTAAATAATAAAAATATATTAAAAAGTATTGACAGCGCATGAATTATGTGATATAATTTATTACGTTGTGAGGGACACAGCAAAAACTTAATTAAATGTTAAATAGGGGTATAGCTCAGTTGGTAGAGCAGCGGTCTCCAAAACCGCGTGCCGAGGGTTCAAGTCCTTCTGCCCCTGCCAGATCATAAATGCCTGTATTTCGAGGAAAACACCGAAATACAGGCTTTTCTTTTATCTATTCCCAACAGTTCAAACCGCAATTTTGCAGCTCCGTGTGCATTATAATCAGTAAATGCACACGAAGAATAGGCGATATAATACTATGATAAACCGGCTCCATCATAGAGCTGGTTTTTTGTATACTCGTTTAAATAAGCACAACCACAGATCTACTTATAGAGGCTGTCGCAGTCCTCACATTTTATTGCCTGTAGTGTTTCTTGTAACAAGCTATGATCTGCAAGCATATCTTCGATTTCGTCACAAGTATAGCCGTACTCCAACAGCATTTCAACATCAGCAGTATCCACACCATAACAGCCACAATATGCCAGTAATAATTCCTCATGGATTGAATAATAAGGCTCATCATCGCCATACCAGCTCATGAAACGAGAACGGTATATTGCAGGCTCAAATTCCTCACGGGCAACTATACCGTTGCTGTCAATACGCAGTATTTCACCCTCCACGCAGTCAACCTTTGTAAACGAGAACCTACTCAGCATTGACCTCTGCAATGCCTTTTTCATTATGCTTTCAGTCGATGCATAGACGTACAGCCCCAGAGCCTCGAAATGAATAAGGCACATGGGATTTAAGCCCTTGACGATGTACAGAGTATTGTCCTCGTCGAGGACGGTAAATGTATAATTACCCTGTACGGATTCCGCCATATAACGCAGAGAATTGAAGTCCAATGTTCCTTGTTGCTCGATGAGCTGTACACCGATATATGAATCGGTTTCGATATGGGTATCAGGGAGTTTTCTGTCTCGCCGCAGAGTTGTGTCATTATAGAGGACACCATTATGTGCAAAGGCAAACTCCTTATCTGCATGACCTGCGAAGGGATGATTATTGTAATT
>JAFVBU010000323.1 GCA_017479805.1 Ruminococcus sp. | reverse complement strand
CTGTCGGTATTTCCGCAGGAGTTGAATGAAACGGCACAGAGAGCCGCAGATATCAGAAAAGCTGATGATTTTTTTATCATTCTGTCTCCTTTCATGGAAATTGTCCTCGGGAGAGGACAATAAAAAATAAAATTTAAAAGCGGCGAAGCCGCATTATACCAGAGTCCAGAGAGGTGTAGACCTCTCTGGTAGGTGGTGAACGAGGGGGACAAAGTCCCCCTAACAAAGTAGTGAGACAAGCAAAGCGAAGTCTCACGGCTGGTTCAGTACAATTGTCACTCAAGCCGATGAGAGTACCCTTTGCTAAATTCGGCTCCGCCGCTTTTTTATTTCTTCTTTTTTCTTTTAATTCATCAGCATAGTAACCACGAATCCGCCCGAATTATCGCCCGATATAGTATACGGCTTATCCGTCGGCACAGGAACCTCCGTATCGCTTCCACTGTTCGCAGGAACATAATACACATTATAAAGCTCATTTCCTGCGGTTATCTCCAGCGGATTGCTTGTCTTATGCTCCTTGACTGCGGTCAGGTATTCCTCTAAGCAAAGGTCATGCTGTTTGATGTACGCCGCATGAGGAAGTCCTACATAGCGGTAAGTATAGGTTCTCGCTCTCTCGTTGGTATAATTCTCCTTACCCTCGGGATATCTGAGAATAAAGCCGAATTCAGCGGCATTTTCGTCTATCCATGCATAGTTGCCCACAGATGAATAGTAACCCGAGCTTGAACCGTCCTTCGGGAAAATGCCGATATCAAAGGTACGAGCCGAGTGGTAGTCGGTACATCCGCCTGTAAAGCCCGAAAGACCGCTGTAATACTTGTCGTTCTGCTCCTCCAGTGTACGGTATGCGCCGATAACTGTGATATCGTTCTCGTTGCCCTGAGCAATAAAGCCCTCCATCAGTCCGTCGAGGTGGGAAAGTGCTGTAGAATCGAGGCTTGTAACAAGGTCGCAGACGCTGTAGCAGTTCTTGTCCATGTGGTCAAACATGGTGACAATGTCAGCGTCATCCTCGGGGAACTGGTAAATATGGTCGGCATTGATAAGCACAAGGTCGCCCTTTAAGGTGTCGCTGAAAGGGTGCACCTCACTGGTGAACTTGTTGATATCCTCGTTTTCCTCTTTGGTGGGCTTTGTCTGGATGATACCTGGGGTCGAGCCGTCGTTGGGGTCGAGGTTGTCCACGATGGTGGACTGTGACGGTGTCTGGGTAGTGGTAGGCTGAGTAGCGTCAACAGGCGCTTCCTCGGGCTTTGAGGTAAGACCCGTGACACATGAGGAAATGACCATAGCCACCGCCGCCAGCAGGAGTATCACACAAAGGATACGGTCATATCGCACTTTATACCGCTTTGAAGCCTTGCTTCTCTTGCGGTTTCTTCTTGTATTTCCATCGCTCATAGCTAAAATTTGTCTCCTTTTATTTCTATGGTATTCGGACTTTTCCACGCAGAAAAAGCCTCTCAAAAGACCATTACTCTATTATAACACACTTCGGTTTATTTGTAAAGTTTTTTTTAAACTCGGTTGAGTGCAGATTGAGTGTATAAGTGTATGAGCGCTTAGTTTTCAGGTGTCAGGTTGTAGGGGCGCACATAAATTAACATATACCATCTGTAATGGACGCTGTCCCGTAAGTTACAATGTGACCACTGTCGGGATATGGTTTCCTGCCGGGATATGATTTCAATGTGTAGGGGCTGCCTTTGGCAGTCTTCTAAATAATGCAACAGCCAATTTGCATTGCTCACCCGAGGACGCCCAAAGGGCGCCCCTACACAGGCAAATTATATTTGTAACTGACGGGAGCCTGAGGGCGGGCTCCCCTACAATGTTTTATTCATATTTGTCTGGTTATCCGTGGAACGCCGGGTGACGCCCCACGGTGTGGGGAGATGTCCGAAGGACAGAGGGGGAGGGTACGTGGCAAGTGCGGCGTTCCCTACAAATTAAATCCACAAATTTTAGCGTAACCATCGGGCGGATGATATCCGCCCCTACTGATAACTCTTACACTTATACACTAATACACTTATCCTTGACAATATAGCCAATCTATGCTAAAATTACAACAACGACTATAGTGAGGTGAGCGAAATGAAAAGGAATGATTACATAAGCTGGGACGAGTATTTTATGGGTATCGCAATGCTCTCCGCTCAGCGAAGCAAGGACAATTCCACGCAGGTGGGGGCGTGTATCGTCAACAAGGAGAACAAAATAGTTTCCGTAGGCTACAACGGTATGCCCACAGGCTGTATCGACGACGAAATGCCGTGGGAGCGTGAAGCCGAAAATGAGCTGGATACAAAGTACCCCTTTGTGTGCCATGCTGAGCTGAACGCCATCCTCAACAGCAATATCGGCAACCTCAGCGGCTGTACCGTGTACGTGACCCTTTTCCCGTGCAACGAGTGTGCAAAGGCTATCATTCAGTCGGGTATAAAGCGTGTGGTCTACTACAGCAACAAGTATTCCGATACCAACAGCGTTAAGGCTTCATGCCTGCTTTTCGACAAGTGCGGCGTGAGGTATGATGAATATATTCCAAGCGGAAAAGACCTGATACTCAGCGTGTGATGAGATTTTTTATTACGGAGAGTGGGCGAAAGCAAGTGGGCGGAAGCTGTTATTTTGAGTTCCAGAAAGGGCACGAAAAAAAGTCTTACTGGATGGACGATTCTCTGCTGCTCCACATGGATATTGCTGACGAAATAGCCTTGTATAAGATAATTCCCGATTTTAAGTATTACGGAGATAACCGCATCGATAGGGAAAAATGGGGAGCTATCCTCGCCAACGCTGAAAATGCAGGCGGTAAAGCCGAGGATGTCATAAATGAGCTTTGCGGCTGGGCGGGGGATAATTTCAAGGAATTTGACCACTTTATGATTTTTGGCATATAGGAAAGATGATGATGAAGCGAATTAACTGCTCGGTGCAGCGATAGTGGGAACGGCACACCGAGTAAGAATTGTTCCCGTGCTGCACCGATAATGAAAAAAAAATTATTAAGGAGCAGTTAAAATGAATATACATGAAATGAAAAAAATCTGGCTTGAAGAAGAAAAGTCCGCACAGATACACGGCTGGGACTTCTCCCATCTGGACGGACGTTTTTATACGGGGGACGACGACCTCGATTGGGACTACAGACAGCTCATTCTTGACCGCCTTACCGATGATATGCGTATCCTCGATATCGACACGGGCGGCGGAGAATTTCTTCTGTCGCTGGGGCACAGCTACAGCATGACTGCCGCAACCGAGGGATTTCCACCGAATGTTCAGCTTTGCCGTGAGAAGCTGTTACCATTGGGCATTGATTTCCGTCAGTGGCGTGAGGGGACGGCGCTTCCCTTTGAGAGTGACCGTTTCGATATGGTCATCGACCGCCACGGCAGCTACGACGCCGCAGAGATAAAACGGGTGCTGAAAAAGGGCGGTATCTTCATCACCCAGCAGGTTGGCGGATAGAACGACCGTGAGCTTGCGGAACTACTGTGCCCCGACAGAAAAGCGCTGTATCCCGGCTTCTGCCTTGCTTCGGAGCTTGATAAATTCACGGCGCAGGGCTTCACCGTCACAGACAGCGGCGAGTGTTTCCGTCCCATTGAGTTTTACGACACGGGCGCTCTGGTCTGGTTCGCAAAGGTGATACCGTGGGAGTTCCCCGTTTTTTCGGTAGAAGCCAATTTCGACCGCCTGTGTATCGCTCAGAATATCATCGAACAGCAGGGAAGTGTCAAAGGGCACATCCACAGGTTTAT
>JAFVBU010000322.1 GCA_017479805.1 Ruminococcus sp. | reverse complement strand
TCAAGAACCGTGAGGAAAAGTTTCAGTCCCCGTGAGGGGTGTAAGTTGCAACGCCACTGGTTCTGGATGCTCCTTGCGGAGTGTTTGTTTCAGTCCCCGTGAGGGGTGTGAGTTGCAACTGTGGTGAATCTACACTCGGCAGATCCAATCACGGTTTCAGTCCCCGTGAGGGGTGTGAGTTGCAACGTTGAGCTTCTTGACTATGACAAAAATCACAGTTTCAGTCCCCGTGAGGGGTGTGAGTTGCAACTATAGGTCTCGGCGATTTGAACATATTCCAAAGGTTTCAGTCCCCGTGAGGGGTGTGAGTTGCAACGGCAAGAAATTACCATTTTTTATTGGTTTAGTGCATTATCTTACCATTGCGATAAAAATAATCTCTCAAAAGGCTGCTTTTTATTCATAGTTTATTCATAAACAAGCACTTTCAAGGAGCGAACCCCTATTTTTGAAGCATATTTTTACATCTCATTTTGATAGGTTCGCACCTATATTATAACACAAATGTTACGAAATGTCAAATAAAAATATGAATTTTTCAGAAATTTTACAAAAAATAACAGCGAGCGAAAGCGTGTGTGCACCGCCGCTCCCTTGTTTAAATTACCGTCCCAATTTTGCGTCGGCTCGGGACGTCGGGTGACGCCCCACAGTGTGGGGAGATGTCCGAAGGACAGAGGGGGAGGGCACGTGTCAAGTGCGCCGTCCCCTACAATTGGAGTCATGTTATTTCATTCGTGAAATGTGGAACGCCGAGGGCGGCGTTCCCTACAAATGGAAGCCGTAAATTGCATTGAAGCCATCGGGCGGATGATATCCGCCCCTACTTGCTCGGACAAAAGAAAAGGACTGCCAAAGGCAGCCCCTACAAAATGCTATTAAACTTTCCACCAATTTACTTCTGCGAGCGAAAGCAGACTGACCGCCCCGCAGAGAATGAACGAGCTTGCGAGTGAGAGCGTGTACGTGGTTGCCCGAATGTGAGGCAGGATACTGTCTGAACATGAGGGTATGTCGGCATTGGATATAAAGCCGACCAAGCTGACGTCAGCTTGCAAAGAGGCATACCTATTAAGGTATGCCTCTTTGTATAATTATGGAAGTGATGATGTCTTATGATATTGATATCTGGGGAACTGTCGGCATTTCTACCTCGGGGATATCGATCTTGAACTGGTCGGGATCAATTGTGACCTCTGAACCTGCTGATGATCTGTTATCATCCTGTGCATCGTCCTCTTTCTCTATATCGCTGAAATCGAATTCCTCGTCGTCCCATTCAAAATCTTCATCATCCCAGTCGAATTCCTCGTCGTCCCAGTCGTAGTCGTAATCCTCATCGTCATAGGAATATCCGCTGCCGAATACTTCGCCTGCAAGTGCCTTTGAAGCCTCGTCTGCGTCCTTTATGCCGACCTTTGTGAAGATATCCTTGAGGAATGCTGCTACTTCGTCCTCTGTTACGTAGTCCTCGGGCTGGAATGTATTCATATTGTCCTTGCTGAGCACGAGCTTGTTGCTCTCGTCAGGGATAGATACCTTTTCACCGTTGTTTACTGAATAATCGAGAATGAGCTTGCCGTAGTCCTCGCCCTCAATGTTAAGGTCGAATGCGATATTCTGTGACTTGCCGTCGGATGAAAGAACGATGGTCATAGGATCGCTGTCGGGAATATTAACAGTAACATTGCCCTCTGCGTAGCCGTCCTCCTCGTTCACTACCTTTAAGCTGTCGAAATCAAAGGAAGCTGTCTCGTCATCGCTTGTAATTTCGAGCTTGCCTGTGTATGACTTGCCCGAGCCCTCTGTAGCTGTGAGAGTAGCGAGAGTTTCGCCCTCAGCAACTAACTCGCCTCTGATCTGGTCGCCGTCCTTGCCGAGGATAGCTCTTACTTCCTGACCGTCTCCGTCGGTTATGCTGACACCTCTGATCTGACCTGTTGGGTCGATATATGATCTGAAAGTAACTGTCTCGCTGCCGCCCTCTGAGCCGCTGATATCGGAAAGAGCGTCCTCAAGGTCGTTTGTGAAGTCCTCAGCAGGTACGCCGAGTCTGTCCACGATAATGCCCTTTGCAACCTCGTCGTTCTTCAGCTCGTTGAGGAAGTTTGTGCCCATTTCCTTAGCCATATCTGCTGTTACGGGAATCTCTGCAACAGTGTAGTCCATTTCGATATCGCCGATGGTCACAGTTTCTTTCTTCTCGATCTTTACATCCTTAGTTGTATTGTTCCAAACACCGATGTACTTGTTGATCTCGTCCTCTAACTGCTGAGCGGTAAGGATGCTCTCGGGGTCGCTGAGGAAGTCCTTGTAGAAGTCGAGAATCTTCTGTGCGTCCTCATCGTAGGTGATCTCCTCTGTCAGTGAAGCAGTATCGATAGAGAGCCACTTTTCTGTCAGCTCGGGGCAGCGGATGGACATCCCCATATTTGACGGATCGAGTGTATAGTCGATACCTGCCAGCTTGTCCCCGTTGAGGAGAGCGTTAATGTTATAGCTGATACCGCCGTTGCCGACTGCGCCGTTGAGGTCAAGAGTGATTGTCTTGATATTGTCGATAACGCCCAGCAGATCCTCATCGCCGCCGACAGAATCTTTAAGCTGTGATTTAAGAGAATCGGACATTTCATAGCTGATGTTGTAGTTAACGCCTGTGCCGTCCTTGAGCTTCTTTACAGCCTTTTCGTAGTTGGCACTTGCGTTCTTTGCAATCTCCGAGCCGTTGTTCTCGCATACCCAAGCGAAATACTTTTCAGGCTTCATAGTGCGGAGCTTTACCTGATTCTGTACTGTATCCGAGAAAGCGTAAGCGGAAGCACATCCGCCTGCGAGAGCTACAGCAGCGATACCGCCGACTACAGCAGCCTTCTTGCCCTTGCTCTTGCCTGTTACAGTCTCGACACCCGATACACTGTACTGTGAATTATTGTTCTGATCTTCAAACATAATAGATCCCTCCATAATTTATATAAAAATGTTTTTTGATGTATTTTTCGGGGAAAATTTGTCATATGTTTTCCCGATATGCATATATTATCACAAAATAAACCGTATGTCAATATGTACAAAGAAACTTTGGCGAAATGCAACAAATGATTATGTATCGTGTTCGACCGTTCGTTATATGTGCACAATAGAACTTGTAATAAGGTCATGTAACCATGTGTTACAGTCTCTTAACATTGACTTACAGTCATTTGTTCAAGCTGTTGTCAGCTCGGTCGGCTTTACATCCTGTGCCGACATACCCTCATGTTCAGACAGAATCCTGCCTCACATTCGGGCAACCGCACTCACGCTCCCACTCGCAAGCTCGTTCACTCTCTGCGAAACTTTTATTCTGCTTTCGCTCGCCGATAGTAAAAAAATATCAGGTGTAGGGGCGCTTTCCGAGCGCCCGTGCCATAGCGTACAATATCATCAAATCAATTGTAGGGAGGGCGCCCTCGCCCTCCCAAGAGTAACAATGTAACACCGGTGGAACGTCGGGTG
>JAFVBU010000321.1 GCA_017479805.1 Ruminococcus sp. | reverse complement strand
TGAATTTTCTTGCTTGTCCTGACAGCGAAATACTGCGTCAGAAAGTCTTGAAATGCGACAGCATTCCTGCGACTTTCTTCCTTGTCTTTCACTGCCAGTCCTTCGCAATAATTATTCAAGAGTTAATTGGTGGAGCAATAGAAATACATAAATCTGGAATCGGAGGATGAATTATGTTATCTGATATCGAAATCGCTCAGAAAGCTGAAATGAAACGAATCTACGAAGTTGCAAAGGGTCTCGGTCTTGACGAGGACGACCTCGAGCCATACGGTCACTATAAGGCAAAGATCTCCGAAAATGTCTATACAAAACTTGCCGACAAAGAGGATGGAAAGCTCATACTGGTCACAGCTATCAATCCTACCCCCGCAGGCGAGGGAAAGACAACTGTCAGTGTCGGTCTTGCTGACGCTATGAATAAAATAGGAAAGAAAACCGTTCTCGCTCTCCGTGAGCCGTCACTTGGCCCTGTTTTCGGCATGAAAGGCGGCGCAGCAGGCGGCGGATATGCACAGGTCGTGCCGATGGAGGATATCAACCTCCACTTCACAGGCGATATGCACGCTATAACTGCGGCTAACAACCTGCTCTGCGCTATGATAGACAACCACCTCCAGCAGGGAAATGAACTGCACATCGACCAGAGAAGGATACTTTTCAAGCGCTGCATGGATATGAATGACCGTGCGCTGAGAAATATCGTTATCGGCATGGGCGGCAAGGCTAACGGCGTTCCCCGTGAGGACGGCTTCAATATCACCGTTGCTTCCGAGATAATGGCTATTCTCTGCCTTGCTTCGGATATCGCCGATCTTAAAGAGAGACTGGGAAATATCCTCGTTGCATACAATATGAGCGGCGAGCCTGTTTATGCCCGTGAAATAGGTGCCTGCGGCGCTATGACAGCTCTCCTTAAAGACGCTCTGAAGCCTAATCTGGTGCAGACACTCGAAAACAACCCTGCATTCATCCACGGCGGTCCTTTCGCAAATATCGCTCACGGCTGCAACTCTGTAAGAGCAACCAAACTTGCGCTGAAGCTGGGCGACTACGCTGTTACCGAGGCAGGCTTTGGCTCTGATCTTGGCGCTGAAAAGTTCATGGACATCAAGTGCCGTGCCGCTGGTCTTGCACCGTCATGCGTTGTTCTGGTAGCTACAATAAAGGCTCTCAAATACAACGGCGGAGTGCACAAGGAGGATCTGGGCAAGGAGAATATGTGGGCGCTTGAAAAGGGTATCGTAAACCTGAGAACTCACATCGAGAATATGCATAAGTTCCATGTTCCCGTAGTTGTTGCCATCAACCGCTTTGCTTCCGATACAGAGGCAGAGGTGGCTTTCGTAAGAGACTTCTGCACCGAAATGGGCGTTGAGGTGTCCATGTGCGAGGTATTCGCTAAGGGCGGCGAAGGCGGAAAGGATCTGGCTGAAAAGGTGTGCGAGACTATCGACCTCTGCTCGGGCGGAGAGAACGAGTTTGCACCGATATACAACACAGAAACTGCCATAAAGGACAAGGTCGAGAAGATAGCAAAGGAAATTTACCGTGCAGACGGAGTTGTGTTCACTGCACAGGCTGAAAAGGCTATCAAGGAGATCGAGAATATCGGCTTCTGGGATATCCCTGTATGCGTGGCAAAGACACAGTATTCGCTGTCGGACAATCCTGCGCTTCTGGGTAAGCCTAAGAATTTCAAGATAACCGTCCGTGACGCAAGACTTTCGTCGGGCGCAGGCTTCGTGGTCATCTACACAGGTGATATACTCACCATGCCCGGACTGCCGAAAAAGCCTGCCGCACTGAATATCGACTGCGGAAACGACGGAAATATCACAGGACTTTTCTGATATGACAAGAATAAAGACAAGCTCCCCCGAGGAGACCATTGCCGCAGCTGAAAAGCTCGGCAGTCTCCTTAAAGCAGGGGATATGATAGCATACAAAGGCGGTCTTGGTGCAGGAAAAACCACCTTCACCCGAGGCATTGCCGTTGGCATGGGACTTGGCGACAACGTGACCTCTCCCACATTTGCTCTGGTCAACGAGTACCGTGGAAAGGATATCACGCTGTACCATTTCGATATGTACCGCATTAACTCCGAGGATGATCTGGAGTCTACGGGATTCTATGACTATGACTTCGAGAACAATGTGGCGGCAGTTGAATGGTCGGAGAATATCGCTGAATTCCTGCCGAAAAATACCATATATATCACTATCGAAAGGCTCAGCGAGCTTGAACGTGAGATAATTATTGAGGACGGTGGAAGATTTGCTGCTGCTTGGGATTGACACATCGGGTAAAACAGCCTCTGCTGCTTTGTTTGACTCGGACACGGAAACATTTTTAGCGCAGTCCGCACTTTATACCCAAAAGACACACTCACAGGTCATTATGCCGATGGTCAGGGATATCATCGCTCAGGCAGGAAAAACAATGTCCGATATCGGTGGGATCGCTGTTGCAAACGGTCCGGGGTCGTATACGGGACTTCGTATCGGTGTTGCGGCGGTCAAGGCTCTCAGCTTCGGTCTGGGAGTGAAATGCTGCGGAGTTTCCACGCTTTTAGGACTTGCCTGCAATAATATCGCCTACAAAGGGCATATATGCTCCATAATGAAAGCGAGGGGCGACCTTGTGTATACCTGCACCTACAAAAGCGACGGCTTCTGTATCGAGCAGGTGACCGAGGAGCAGATAATCTCAAAGGATGAGCTGGCTGAATACCTTGCTCTGAACGTGGGTGAGGCTATGCTCTGCGGTGACGGTGCGGCTGAGTTCTTCAACGAATACCGTTCACCTGCATTTATTATCGCTCCGCCTCAGGGACGCTTGCAGAATGCGGCAGGTGTGTGCCTTGCAGGTGTATCACGACAGCTTGTGGAAGCAGACGAACTTGAAGTGTCATACTTACAAAAGGTCAAGGCTGAAAAAGACCTTGAAGATAAAAAGGGTAAATAACATTTTAGGCGGTCGGCAGCGGCTGGGCGTTTGCGTAATTGCCCCGAACCACAAACACAAATTTTGTCAAGACCGTCATTTTATGACGCTTGTCTTGGTCTTGACTGAATTTGTGTTTGTGGTATAATTAGCAATTGCGAACGCCGGTTACATTACAAACCACCCAAAAAGTTACTCACTCAATAAAATAAATAACTGGAGATGTTAACAATGATAGCTATAGGCTGTGACCACGCTGGCGTGGAAATGAAAAAGGCTGTAATAGAGGAGCTTTCAAAAAAGGGCTTTGAATTCAAGGATATG
>JAFVBU010000320.1 GCA_017479805.1 Ruminococcus sp. | reverse complement strand
TGCGTAATTCGTAATTGCCGTAACTATTCTTATAAATCAGAATTTGCCGCTGAGCGAGCGGCGGCGCAATCACGCTCCCACTCGCAAAGCTCGTTCACTCTCTGCGAGGCGGTCAGTCTGCTTTCGCTCGCTGGCACTATTCTTATAAATCAAAATTTGGACTTTTAATCGTATACCCCAAATTCAATGGTCAGCACCGTATCCTCAGAAACAGACAGCCACATACGAACCATACTGTATATATCACCGAGTTCAATATTCTGCGATTTTCTAATGATTTCGCATATGGTTTCATTCGTTTCGGCGGTAGGATAAAAAATGTCTTTTTCAGGTGTATATATATTCATGAATTCGCTCACTGTACGCAGGCATTCTTCGGTATCAAGCGGTTTCAGATTGACTCTCTTGAAGATCAGACCACCACTTATGCAGTTGGGCGGCGCATTTAATATGATCAGGCGGTCATCCCTGACATCCCAGAAATCGTCTTCCCATTCTTCATTATCTGCCACTCTCATCAGCCTGCACTGCGTGATCTTTTCCACGATATTATCTTCATTGATACTGTCGGCAAATTTGAACAGATGCACTACCATTCCCTCTACATTATGAGACCATGAATAAAACCGCCTATCCGCTTTGCGAAAGCGGATATTCAGTGCAAGCTCCTTGAACGCTTCATAGTTTTCAATGCTGTCCCTGATTTTTTCAATTATCATTTCTGCGTTCATACTTTTACCTCTGCAAATTCCGATTTATCTCAAAAAACAATATTTTTTATCCGTCAGCAAAGCTGACACAATTAATTACGCATTACGCATTACGCATTAATCAATGTCAATAAATTGAACCTTTCTTCCCCTGAAATAGGCTATCCGTGTAAACCCTGCCGCTCGTGCGGTCTCTATGCCGTCAGCGGCGTTTGCGCCGATATCCTCAACGGTGTGGGAATCCGAGCCTATGGAAATTATCTCTCCGCCCAGCTTACGGAACAGCTTCACATATTTCAGGTCGGGGAAGGTGTCACCGAAGCCCTGACGGATGCCCGAGGTGTTTATCTCAAGTCCCTTGCCGTTTTGAGCGAGCAGACGGAAACTGTCGGCTATGATATCGTCGTATCTGCTTATATCCGGGCACTTTCCCAGCTCTCTTTTCATGTACCTCAGCAGGTAGGTGAGGTGGGCGAGAACGTCGAATTTTCCCCATTTGCACAGCTTGTATATCTCCTCGAAGTATCTTTGGCACAGCCCGTCCACCTCGTCGGCTGTCATGGCTTTGTAGTCAAGAAAGCAGAAGTCCTCGGTCTTTGGGAGCTGGTGCATAGAGCCGAGAACGAAGTCAAGCCTCGGGTCGGTGACTATCCTTTCGGCGATATCAAAGTCATGGGTAGCCTGCCCCATTTCCACTCCGCAGATAAGGTTGAGCCTGCCTGACCACTTCTCTTTCAGCTCCGTAACAGCGGTGAGGGAATTTTCAAAGTCCCTGCCGAAATCGAAATAGGGATAGACCTCCTCATCGGGATAATGCTCCTTTGAATACCAGCGGTTACATTCGCAGTGGTCGGTTATGGCATAGGCGGCAAGCCCCAGCTCTGCGGCACGTTCAATGCATTTATTTATATCAGCCTCCGAGTCCACGGAGAACTGTGTATGTGTATGGCAGTCTGTCAGCTTCATCCTGTTTCCTCCTTATACTATTCTTCCATTATACCACACATTTCCGCTTTTGACCATACCCCACGGGAAATTTTTTTACACATCTGTTCGGTCTGAGATCATTATTGGTTCACTGAATCTACTAATTCATAAAAAGCACTATATTTTTATGTACAATGTGATATAATTGTTATATGCATTATATCCGAAAAGTATATATTTGTTTGATTTTTTGTTATGGGGAAGAATATTATTTACGGGAGGCTGTGGAATGGCTAATATTATCGATGACTACGATCTGGAACAGGCAACGGATTTCCTTAACAAAAGCGTTGGCGCTGTTTTAGCTGTTGACGGAGAAAAAGACAGCTACAGGGCGCTTATGAGGAGAGGTATCTTTGAGAGATTTATCGATGAAGAGGGAACATATCATACACTTATAGAAAAGCTCTGGTTCCATTTCGACAAAAGCTCCGATGCTGTGGTTCAGGACTATCATGTGTTCATCCCCAATGCAGGAGCGTTTGAGGGAAAGTACAGCAAGCGTGTGAGAGTTAAATTTGAGGGTCGCCAGCATATGATACAAATGACCGTGTACCCCATAGAGACTGACAAGAACTACATTTTTGTCCTCGATGAGCTTGATTTAGGGATGTACCTTGACGAAAAACTGACCAACAACAAGGTGCAGACCTTAGAGAACAGCCTGCTTTTTTCAATGTATATCGACCTTGCACACGATACCACCAGCAATATCAGCATTTCCGAGATATCCGACGAGGTGATGCACCAGCAGATAAGCTACAGCCAGTGGCGCAGTAAAATAAAGAATATGTTCAAAGGAGAGGATAAGGATAAGTTTATTGAACGCTCCTCACCCGAGTACCTGAAAGAACATTTTGCCCCCGGGCAGACTATTTCCTATGACTGCGAAATGATGAACCTTGAGGGCAAATTCATCTGGGTAAAGCTGACGTTCAGCCGTACAGAGACAAACAATCCCTCGGACTACAGATTTGTGTACATGTTGCAGAATATCCATGAGACTGTTCAGAATCTGAAAGAAACAGCGGAGAAATACGAGGAAATGGCGTCTAAGGACACTCTGACAGGCGCTTTCAACCACGGAAGAATTGAGACCGAGATAAACAACGCCATCCAGCACAGGATCCAGAAAGGCGAAAATGTTTCCCTTATGATACTGGATATCGACTTTTTCAAGCACGTAAACGATGAGTACGGTCATCACGTGGGCGATGTGACGCTTATACATTTTGTCGAAACTATAGCCGCATACGACTGGAAGCGTACCGCTGTTGTAGGCAGATGGGGCGGCGAGGAGTTCGTCGTTGTTGTGTACGGCGCAGACAGAGCGGAGATAGAAGCGCTGGCTGAGGAAGTGCGGAAAAAGATAGAGACCGAGCACTTTGAGGAGGTCGGAAATATCACTTGCAGTATCGGTGCTGTCGATATCAAGGACGGCGACGACCTCAGTTCTGCATTTGACCGTATGGACAAGGCTCTTTACGAAGCTAAAGCAAGCGGCAGAAACCGTGTGGTGCTGGGATAAACTAATAATAAAAAAAGCGGCGAAGCCGCATAGACCGGGGTCAAGGGGGATGTTATCTCCCTTGCAGGGAGGTGTGCGAGGAGGGGCAGCGCCCCTCCTAAAAGGTAGTGAAGCAAGCAAGGCGTAGCTTTACGGCTGTTTATCAAACACGCCCCTCGGCTTGACCGACGAAATAATTATCGATATTGAATCACCGAAATAAACAAACTCCCCATAAAGAAATATTTCTTTATGGGGAGTTTGTTTATTATCTTATTATCACTTTTTCTCGGGAAGCTCGGTTATTATCTTCAGCATATACTTCTGAACAGCCAGAGCATCGAGGTTTGTTACGCCGTCGCCAACGTTTGAGCAGTCCGCATTAGCACGTCCCTGCTCGGTTATCTTGCCCTTGTCACTGCCGTCAACGCCGTACTTTGAGGGGTTAGCCAGTGACTGCATGATGAGTACAGCATCTGCTAAGCTGATCTCGCTGTCGCAGTTAGCGTCACCGCAAAGTGTAACCTTGCCGACAGGAGCAGTTGTAGTTGTAGTTACCTCGGGCTTGGTAGTTGTGGAAGTAGTGGTAACTTCGGGCTTTGTGGTAGTTGTTGCAGTGGTAGTAGTTGTGGTGGTAGTCTCCTTCTTGATGGTAGTCACAACAGGTGCACTGCCGTTCTCAGGGATAGAGCCCTTTCCGCCGTTGAGATTACTCTTTGCGCCCGATGAATAGAAATCGGCAACGGAAATACCGTTTTCGCCCAGTGCTTTCTGATGGTCAAGGCTGATGTACTTTCCGCCGTCTGTCTGCCAGAGTGATTCCTCGAAAAGACCGTATTTATCAGCGTCCCAGTTCATGAATGTGGAGTCAAGAAGTCCGCCTGTATCGCCTGAGTTGGGGTTGATGCACCAGAATGTGTGGTTGATGTGGTTCTCTATCATGTAGTCACGGAGAAGCTCCATCCACTTCTGGTTCGGACCGTCGTCCATATGACCGCCCCACTCACCGATGAGCAGAGGAGCGATATCCTTGTCATTGATGTATGCCCATGTGTCGTACCAGTAGTCCTCAAGGAGAGTCTCAGTCGAGAAGTCCTTGTCGAACCATGACTGAGCGTAAACCGACGGACCGTAGTCGTGAGGTGAGTAAACTATCTGGCTTGATTCGGGAAGCACAGGGAGATCCTTTACGCCACGGAGGTTTCCGCCCCACCATGCGCCGTACCAGCGTTCCTCGCCGGGATTCGGCTGGAATTTATCGGGTGTGTTCCAGTCGGAATTTCTGTCGAACATAGGTGACTGCTCGATACCCTCGATGAGGATGAGAGCGTGCGGATTAACGCCGAGGATGGACTTAGCGCACTCCTCAGCAGAGTATTTCCAGTTGTTCTTGTCGGTAGAATCGTCCCACTTAGCCATATTTGACGGGCAGGTAGTTCCGTCGTAGCCACGCTTGCCGTGTGGCTCGTTTTTCAGGTCGTAAGCAAGGATGGTGTCGTCGTTAGCGTACTGCTCAGCCAGCCATGTGATGGAGTCCTTCCAGTCGTCCCATGTTATTTCCTTTTCGGAGAAGTGACCTGTTGCCATACCTCCGCAGTCCTCAGCAGTCGGCTCGTAGTACCAGAGGTTGTAGTTATGACCCGAGTTGTGGGAAGCAGGGCTGTGAACGTCGATAAGCGCCTTAACACCGTACTTCTTGCACTTCTGAATGATGACCTTGAATATTTCGTAGCTGTTTTTCAGTGTCTTGCCGTCAGCCTCGCAGAACTCACGGTTGATATTGCCGTACTTGCCTGCGGGAGTGATAGTACCGTCCTCGCCTACTTCGTCCTGCGGTGGGTTATAGCTTGCCTGAACGGAGCTGACAGGGAGCGGATCGCCGTCCATCCATGACAT
>JAFVBU010000319.1 GCA_017479805.1 Ruminococcus sp. | reverse complement strand
TGTATCACGACAGCTTGTGGAAGCAGACGAACTTGAAGTGTCATACTTACAAAAGGTCAAGGCTGAAAAAGACCTTGAAGATAAAAAGGGTAAATAACATTTTAGGTGGGCAATTGCGAACGCCGGTTACATTACAAACCACCAAAAAAGTTACTCACTCAATAAAATAAATAACTGGAGATGTTAACAATGATAGCTATAGGCTGTGACCACGCTGGCGTGGAAATGAAAAAGGCTGTAATAGAGGAGCTTTCAAAAAAGGGCTTTGAATTCAAGGATATGGGCACTGACGGTGAGCCGTGCGATTACCCAAATATGGCAGAGGCTGTCTGCGGTCTTGTGACCTCGGGCGAGTGCGAGAGAGGTATCCTCATCTGCGGTACGGGTATCGGTATGTCCATCGCCGCAAACAAGATCAAGGGCATAAGAGCGGCTCTTTGCTCGGATTCGTTTTCTACAAGGTTCACCCGTCTGCATAACGATGCTAATATCATGTGCATGGGCGCAAGAACTCTCGGTCAGGGACTTGCCTGCGAGCTTGCGGAGATATTCCTCACCACCGGCTTTGAGGGCGGCAGGCATCAGCGCAGAGTTGACCTTATCACCGCTCTGGAAAACAAATAATGAAGCACACAGGCACTCAGCCCTTTGAGACCTACAGGCTCATTCTCCGTCCGTTCGTGTCGCCGGATGCGGATGATATGCTCCGAAACTGGGCGGCTGACCCGAATATACAGAACGAGTACGGCGAGCCTGTTTACAGCGATATAGAGCAGGTGAGGGGACTTCTGAAAAGGTACATGGACGGCTATGCAAGCCCCGATCAGTACCGCTGGGCGATAATCGACAAGGCAAGCGGTGAAAATATCGGTCAGATAGCCTTCTGCAAGGTCTGGGAGGACTGTGTGACTGCCGAGATAGAGTATTGTATCGGTTCAGCCTTTCAGGGACACGGACTGGCAGGGGAGGCTCTTTCCGCTGTGATACGCTATGCTTTCAGCTTCACGGAGTTCAGAAAGCTCGAAGCCTACCACAGAGCCGAAAATGTCAAGTCGGGACGGGTTCTGGAAAAGTCGGAAATGCATAAAACTGATACTGTGGAGAGATTTATCCGTGAGGGCATTGAACCCGAGGGAGAGGTCTGCTACTGTATTATTAAATAATTAACGAAAGGAGCTGTAGTCATGGGAGAATTACATATAATCGACCATCCGCTGGTACAGCACAAAATTTCACTTTTAAGAGATAAAAACACAGGCACAAAGGAGTTCAGAGAGCTTGTTTCTGAGATAGCAATGTTCATCTGCTACGAAGCAACACGTGATCTTCCGCTGAAAGAGATAGAGCTTGAAACTCCTCTTGCAGTTGCAAAGACAAAGATAATCTCAGGCAAGAAGCTGGCTTTCGTGCCTATTCTCCGTGCAGGACTTGGCATGGTAGAGGGCGTTTCACAGCTCGTTCCTGCTGCTAAGATTGGTCATATCGGCATTTTCCGTGACCCTGACAGCAAAGCGCCTGTTCAGTATTACTGCAAGCTGCCCGACGATATC
>JAFVBU010000318.1 GCA_017479805.1 Ruminococcus sp. | reverse complement strand
CGCCGTCCTCCGAGGTTTCCGCTTCCATCATAGTATATACAAGATCCACAAGCTCACGCCTGTTCAGATCCTTGAAATCTTTTTTTGCCATTTTTCACACCTGCACACGCAAAATGTAGAATATAAAATTTAGTACTTTTTCCTGATTTGTAATATCACAAACCTATTATATCACATCACAATTAGTATATCAAGCCCTAAAATAATTTTCCCTGCCAAAATTAATATAGGTGTTTTTGTTTAAATTATACAAATACCCTCATATTTTATATCATATAGCCCTACCCGAACAACCTGTGCGCCGTCTGAGGGCAGTTATATTGTGACAACAAAAAAGGACTGTGCGTAAACACAGTCCTTTTCATAATGTTCAATTATTTATCATACAATGCTGATAATTCAGCATTATGCCCTTTGTATTGGAACCATAAAGTGTATGAAGTGTTATCCCATCCATCGTAAACTACGCAGCAGATATCAGCTTTAGTCTTATGCGGATGTTCATCCAAACTATAATAATCCATTTTTTCAGCCCGTATGTTTCGCCGAACTGTTCAATGTCATTTGTTTTTACAAATACATTGTAAGTCTCCGAATTATTCTCATTGACGTAGGTCATAGTATCAAGCTCAAAGGAATTGTTTTCCAGATCAAAAGCCGAGGATATAACTGCACGGTCAGATTCGGAAAATTTTGTCTTTTTATATGGATCATTGGAATATCCACGGATAAGGAAGAAGAAGAAAAGTGCAGCGACCAGCACAACTATCGCAGCTATTATCAACGGCATCCGTTTTACCTTTTTTAACTGCTCATCTTGTAAAGATTCTTTCATAATTATTTCTCCTGTAATAACAAAAAATCCCCTGATAAACTCAGAGGATGTCAATGGTGCGGATAACAGGAGTTGAACCTGCACCGAGTTGCCCCGACTAGCACCTGAAGCTAGCGCGTCTGCCTATTCCGCCATATCCGCATTATTTGTACTTCAATCAAGTACCTTAATATTATACACCATTAATCACGATTTGTCAAGGGTTTTTCTGAAATTTTTTCAAAAAAATCTGACCGCAGGCTTTTCCCTCTCCCACGGTCAGCGTTTCTTTCGGAATTTCGGCATAAGCCTGCTCCGATACAGCTTGTACATATATTCAAGGTTGTAGTCGTAGAGGACGAACACAAGATTCGCCATTGCAAGCATTATATAGCTCCCGTACCTGCCGAAATCGTTCATTTCCTCCAGCATTTCGTCCATTCCCAGCAGATAGACCGTTGCGTAGAAATAGACAAGCGTGCAGGCATTGAACAGCACGAACTTCACCGTCCGCCTGAGCAGCTTTAGCTTTATCCGCTGTATTATCATCCGCAGTATGGGATAATGCCCGAAAAACAGGATAAAAATCAGTGCCGCTTCCTTGTCGAAGGTCACGAACAGCGAAAGCAGGCTGACAGAAACATAGGTCAGCAGTGCCCATTGCTTGTTCACCTCGATGGCGATTATCATTAGCAGAACTCCCGCTATCATCGGCAGAAGAAGGTACAGCGCAGGCATTACTCCTGCAAGGAACATGGTCACGAGGCACAGTGCCGAGACTATGCCTCCCAACGCAACTCTGTAGCTTGTGTCTTTCATTTCTGCGATTCCTTTGCTTTCAGCTTCCCGTGCTGAATATTGTACGTCACCGCCGCCAACAGCTTATCGGGAACGAACTTTGAACCCAATATGCCCAGCTTCACCGTAAGCCCCGGGATAGCGAACAGCTTCCCCGACAGCGCTTTCTGCACCGCACATTCTGCCGCATAGTCGGGAGAAATGGGCTTCATACTGAACACTACGCCTGCACGGTTGTTGAAGTTGGTATCAACAGGACCGGGGCAGAGCATAGTTACGGCAACGCCAGACTTTTCTCTGCGAAGCTCCTCATAAATGGCAGGGGTCAGCTTCACCACATAATTTTTTGAAGCATAGTAAGAGGACATAAGCGGACCGCTCATAAAGCCTGCCGCAGAAGCCACGTTCAGTATGCGTCCCCTGTTCTTTTTCTTGAAGTCACGGAGAAACAGCTTTGTCAGGATATGGAGTGCGGTGATATTCACGTTTATCATGTTCAGCTCATCGTCAAGGTCTGTTTCATCGAACTTGCCGAAAAGCCCGAAGCCTGCATTGTTGACCAGCATATCCACGTCCTTGCCCTTGCAGAAGCCGTAAACCTTGAACACTTCTTCCCTTTTGGCAAGGTCGGCGGCTATTATCTCAACGTCACCGCCAAGCTGTTTCTGCAAATTTTTCAGCACATCCTCGTTTCTGCCCGTAAGGATAAGCGCCCATCCTCTGTCGCTGAGTTTTTTTGCGATACTCATTCCGATGCCCGATGTTGCCCCTGTTACCAATGCTTTCATAGTGTACCTCCTCCGTTTACTGTGCAATTCCGCTGAACAGTGCGGAATTTCCTGCGTTTTCGATGCCGAACAGTATAAGCGTCTGTTCATATTCCGATGTGTCGATACGGTCTTTGAGACTGCCGTCCATGTACTCAGGCGAAACAACGGTTATCCTGCTGTAGTGCTGAGTGAGGAACGGTATAAAGCAGTCTGCATAGCTGTCCTTGATGACAAGAAGCCGTTTCTGGTTGTTGACGCTTGTCTCTATCTCGATGACTGCTTCGGGCTTGCCGAGGTACATCCCGTACATATCGCCGCTTTCCAGCATATCCATATCGTAGAAGTTTATCTCATGGACAAGACCGTTCTTGTATACCGCCGTGCAGGACTCCACCTCTGCCCCGTCACGGTACTCATAGATATCCAGTATATCCGCAAGAGTATCGGCATAAAGGGTGCGGTCGTAGAGATTACCACGGAACTCGTCAGTAACGTGGCGGATGGTGTACTTGTCATAGGTTATCGGCAGAAAGCCCAGCTTCTGAATGACCGTTCTGTAAATACAGTATGCCCCGTAGCTCGTCCATTTAGTATCGTTGCGGAAGTAAATGTAGTTGTCCTTGAGCATTTTCAGTATATTGTAAGCGTCAATGCGCCTTATACTGCTGTCGAGGGAGTCGTAGAGGTCGGATATCTGCTGACTTTCGGGATTTCCCAGAAGATAGTCGGGCATAGTCTCGCCGTAAACTCCCGACGATGTGGGGATAACGGCGATATAGACCGTTCCGTCGAACTTCCTTGCAAAAGCGTTTATCCTGTCAGCGGCTGAGGGGTCGGGGATACGCTCGGACATTTCCGCATCAAGAAGCCTGTCCTTGCCGATATAAACGCCGTTGACTATTCTGCCGCCGAATTTCTCAGCCATTTTTGCCTGAAAGCTGAGCATTTTATCACGGAGAGCCATATGCTCCGAGGCATATTCCGAAACCTCACGGGAGAAACTGCCGTCATAGAAAGCGGAAGCCGTTGCCTTTGGAGCGGATGGATCGGCTTTTTTGCCGCCCACAGCCGTGGAGATGACATTGACCGCCATAACAGCCAGCACCGCCGCCGCTGTCAGCTTTTTGATGTGTTTGTCCAAATTATCCCTCCTTTTATAGGTGTCAGTTATTAGGTGATACCTGACACCTAAAAAACCTACAGTCTGAGCAAAAGCATTTCCGAAACTCCGCCGTCTGCGAGAAATGCCGTGCATATTATCAGCAATGCCGCCGCAACAGCAGGTACAACTGCAAAAACTGCCTTTGTGTATTTGTTCCTTGCCATCAGCCCTAAAAGTCTGCGTCCTAAGTTAGTTGCGGCAAAGGCGCATATTATCAGCACAACTGCATATGAGCGGATGAAGTACCACGACTGAGAATCCGCAAATCCGCCCGTACCAAGCATAAAGCCGATATATCTTACCGAAGCCGAAAGGCTGTCACAGGACATAAATGCCGAAAATACAGCAGATACAGCGAATGTATAGATAACTCCAGTACCTCTGAGAGTGTTTCTGCTCCTGAACCTGTTCTCGGCTAAAATGACAGTGCCGAGGAATATGCCGCCGATGAAGCCGTTAAGGTCAAAGACGTACCAGAAGCCTAAAAGTGACCACGCAAGGAGAAATGCCCCCACCTTTGCGGCTCTGCTCCTGCCCTGTGCCACAAGGGGCTTTTCGATGAACCTCTTGAACCACATGACCGCATGGGTGTTCCATCTCTCCGCAAAAAGCCGAACTCTTGAACTGAACACGGGATAGTTGAAGCACTTGGGGAAGCGTATGCCGAAGCATCTCGCCGCACCTGCGCCCATATCCGCAAAGCCCGAAAGCTCGAAGTACAGACAAAGCAGATATGCCGCCGCACCTATCCACGCAGTCACCAGCGGCATTTTGTGCCCCTCGGTGCTTTTTACTGCGATGTACAGCGTGTAGAGAGTATCCGCCGCAAGCACCTTTTTCGCCAGTCCCTTTATGAATATGAGAAGTCCCGCACCCATATCCTCCAAGCCTTTCGGCTCGGCTTTCATCATTTTGCGGAAAGTACTGTACCTGAGAAGCGGTCCCATGATAATTCTCGGGAAGAACATGATGTACAGCCCGAAGCGGATGATGTTCTTCTCAGCCCTTTCCTTGCCCTTGTAAACGTCGATGAGCGTCCCCACCGCCGACAGTGCAAAAAGTGACACACCTATGGGGAAAAAGCCCTCGGGTGCACGTATCATCCCTGCGAACCATGTCATATAGGGCGCACGGAAGCCGAAAATGACCGTAATATCAATAACTATGGTTGAAGCCAGCGCCACCTCGGATATGCTTTTCTTTTCTCTCAGGAACTCCGTTATCCTGCACATGATATAGTTCAGCAAAGTAAATATCAGCATGAATATCAGCAGATACACACTTCCTGCGGCACAGAAAAGCATACTCAGCACGAAAAGCACGGTCTCACGGTGTTTTTTCGGCACGGCATAGAATACCGCAAGCGACACGGGCAGAAACAGGTATATGAACAGCAGACTGCTATACGCCATGCTCGCCCTCCTTCACCTTTGCCACAGCCTCCGCCAGCTCGTCGCTGTTCATCATGGTGCACAGCACTTCAAGAAGCGACGACGCAGAAAGAAGTCTCGGAAGCCCGAGGCTGACCTGCAAACGCTCCCTCAGTTCACGGCTGTTCTGTCCGCCGCTTAGTCCAAGCTCGTAGAGAGTGAGCCTTGTGATATCAGATGTGGCTTCACGGTGAGAAGCGGTGACGCCTGCCTTTTCAAAGGCGGCAAGGAGAGTTTTCGGGTCTATGCCCTCCACCCCCAGCTTGCCCTCCGCAGAAGCCTTGACCTTGCGCTTTTCCTTGCCAAAAACGTCGGGGATGTACACGTTCGTCACCTGTCCCTCGCCCACAGCGCCCTTGATGTAGCCACGTATCTTCCGCCCTGCGCTGTCGGAATCGGTCAGGATTATTATTCCCGTCTTTCGGGCATAGTAGCGTATAAGCTCCAGTTTTTCGGCATCCTTGAATATGCTGAAGCCGTTCGTCACGATTATTACAGCGTCCACCACCGATGACAGCTTTATCTTGTCGTATTTGCCCTCAACGATGATCGCCTCGTCAATTTTTATCATTTTATCCTCCGACGCTCGTCGGTCATGAGCATTTTAGTCACCATCTGTTCGAGGACTATCTTCTCATTGCCGTTCGAGGAATTCAGCTTGATGGTTGTGTCTCTCAGTATCCTTATGCATTTCCGCAGGCGCTCCACGGACATTCCGCCGCCGCTCCTGTAGAGCTTGTCAATGGCGAATCCACGGGCATAGTAGGCGAAATCCTGCTTCACTCTCTCGGAGGATACACCGCTTTTCCTTGCACACTGCACACGGTACATATCCAGAAAGGTCGTGGTTATAGCGCCCAGCACCGCTCCCCTGTTCTCCTTGTCAGCCATTATCTCATCGATAGCATCAACAGCGGCTTTCTGATCGCCCGACGCGACTGCACTTGCCAGATTGAAAGCGGTAACGCCGCTTTCGTGGTGCACCATATCGTGTATCAGCTCAGCGGTTATCTCATTGCTCCCTGCGTAGGCGCACAGCTTGTCTATCTCGTTCTTGACAGTGAGCATATCGCACTTGCATATCTCCGCAAGCTCCTGAGCCGCATGGATGGAAATAAAGCCGCCCCTTGCCGAGACTGCCGCCGCAATATCCTTAGCCATATCCTGAGCGTTCTTGACCGCACATTCCACTAAAGTGCCGTGCTTTGCGGCATAGTCCGCCAGCTTTTTGTTCTTGTCCTTGATGATGTTTTTCTTGGACTTGTAGTCGTATTTGCACTCCACCTCAAAGCCCGTGACGTTGAAAATAACAACGGTCTGCGGCGGTATCTCCTTGATGGCTTCGAGCAGTTTTTTGGTCAGGTCATCCGCCCTCAGACCTGCCATATTTTCACGTGGGCGCTCGCAGTTGTAGTCATTGATGAGTATGCAGTTGTAGTCCGACAGCATGGGCATCATCACGACCATATCGTTAAGCTCCGAAAAATCGAGGTATCTTCCCTCAAGGCTGGTGAGAGCAATGTCCTCATTGTCCCCAACTGCCGCCTTGATTATCAGCTTTGTCAGCTTGTCGACCTCGGGCACGTTCTCGCCGAATATGTAATATAAATTATCTATCTCGCCCTTTTTCAGCTTTGCTTTTAGTCCTTTCGGGTCGATCTGAGGCATTACAGTCTCCTTTCAGTGCCGTCTGTCAGCACTATTTCAATATTGTTGCCGTTTGCAAGGTACACAGCACTTTCCACCGTTTCAGCGCCCTTTTTCGGCGAGCCGTAGCGGATATCCCAGCCCTCGGCGATATCCTCTGAGGCGGCAGGCTGAACCGTGACCTTCTCCGAGCCGAACTCAACAGTCAGCACGCCCTCCGCATAGCCGATACTGTAGCTGCTTCTGTTGATGCTGAAACCGTTCTCGTCGAAAACATGGTCGGCTGTGCCAACGTCCGAGGGTATGAGAAGCTCCGATATCTCCACGAACCGCAGTTTTTCCATATAATTCCCGTACTGTTCGGCGGCATTTTTCGTCAGCGCCAGATGGTCTGCCTCGTCAATGCCGTTTACCGCAAGGTAGTGCCCCACATAGTCTGAGGAGCGGTTATTTCCCGATATATCGATAATATCAGCCGCTCCGCCGTAGGTCACCACAACAGCGGCGCTGCTGCCCTTTCCCAGAACCGCAACGATGAATTCGCTCCTGTGCCTTTTAAGCTCCGCAGCGGAGAATATGCCGAAAACGGCTATACTAAGGGCTGTTCCCACCGCAACGGCTTTTCTGCTGTGACCGATGAAGTAAAGTCCCACGCAGGCAATGCCGAGGAAAATGAGCAGCCGCTTTGCGTCGTCGGAATTGCAGGCGGCATGGAAAGCCTTTACCCTCGCCATTCTCTCGGTTATCTCCACGACCACGTTCACAAACACTCTCGCAGGGAAAAGGATGGGCAAAACTCCACCCGTCAGCACGAACGCTACTCCGTTGACCATCGCCGCCGTGCACAGCGGAACGAGGAAAACGTTGCTGACAGGAGAAATAACGGAAGTCTCGTCGAAGAAAAGTATGCAGAACGGAAACACCGAAACTGCCGTAAAAGCAGCCGCCGCAAAGTCCTTTGCCAATATCTGCGGCACGGTGCCGTACTTCATATTTTTCACCATGAACTGTGCGAACACGGCGATACCGAAGGTTCCCGAAACTGACAGCAGAAAGCCCGCATTCATGATGGAATAGGGCTGAACGGCGGTTATGATAATTGCCGCCGCTGACAGAGAATTGAGAGAATCGTTCTGCCGTCGGAACAGTCCTGCCGCATAGAAAAAGTCCATCATTATCGCCGCACGGACGGCGGAAACAGGCGAATTTGCCATGACCACGAACATCACGAGGACTGCGTTCATAATGGCATAGGAGAGGAATCTGTTCACTCTCATCCCTTTCAGTGCCGCCATAAGGAGCATTGCGATAATGGACACGTGAAGTCCCGAAACAGCGAGGATATGACCGATACCGCTGCGGTAAAGAGCAGTTTTCACTTCACCGTCAAGCTGACGCTTCTCGCCGAATATCATAGCCGCCAAAAATGCACCTGTAGTCTCGTCGGACTTCTCTTTCAGCCGTGCGGTCATAGTCTCACGAAAGTCCGCCATAACGTTGCGTATCGGGCGTGAACAGGTGCGCTCTACAGACACATCCCTGACAGAATTAACGGTCAGGAATATCCCCTCGGACTTGTAATAGCTCTCGCTGTCAAAGAGGTAATCGCTCTGATGCACGGCAAAACGGCAGTTTCCGATGGTGATGATATCGCCGTAGGAGGCGGACATATCAGCGCCGTAATAGTTTATTTTCGCCTTTGTTTCGCCGTTTATCCTGCCTTTCAGCACATAGCCTGCCCTGTCGTTTTCGTAGGCGGTCATTTCCGTGACCCTGCCGCTGAACGAGCCGAATTTGCCGTCGTAAGCCACAACAGGCTTGTATAAGAAAGCGGTATACATGGAGTATACGGCTATACCAATGGTAAACATCACCCCGAGCATAACATCGTCCCTGACCGTCCAGCCACGCTTTTTGCCGAAATACAGCGTCATGCACACAGCCGCCGCAGCAATGAGCCATACGGATACATCGTTAATGAAAAAAGCGAAAAACGATCCCGACATATATGCTGCTGCCGCTCCGATCATTTTTCGCTTCATCTTATTTGACCTTATTTAAAAAAGAGCGGTAATTTCTCGAGGAAGATAATATCATCTCTGTCGGCTGCGTCGCCCTCTGCAAGAACTGCCGCTTCTGCCGCTATTTCGCCGCCTGCTGCCGATGTCAGCGTTTCCAGAGCCTTCAGGGACTCGCCTGTGCTGATAACGTCGTCAACGATGAGCACCTTTCTGCCCTTGAGCAGCTCAGCCTTTTCAGCCGCAAGATACAGCTTCTGAACGTTTGCTGTAGTGATGGACTTGACCTCGACCTCAACGGGGTCTGTCATGTACAGCTTCACGGACTTTCTTGCCACAACGTAGCTTTTTCCGCTCTGTCTTGCCATTTCGTAAGCAAGTGGTATGCCCTTTGACTCGGCTGTGAGGATGATGTCGAAGTCGGGGCACTTTTTGAGAAGCTCAGCTGCGGAAGCGACTGTAACCTCAACATCCGAGAACATAACGAAAGCCGCAATATCCAGCTTGTCGCTGACAGCGCAGAGAGGGAGCTCTCTTTCAAGACCTGCAATGGTCATTTTATAGGTATTTGCCATAGTTTCCTCCTTATTCTGTCTTGCCCAGTGACTCGGGACCCCAGCCCATCTTCACGCCGCCGAGGAGGTGGAAGTGGAGGTGCTTTACGGTCTGACCTGCATCATCGCCGCAGTTGTTGATGATACGGTAGCTGTCATAGCCCTGCTCCTTTGCGATCTTGCCTGCTGCCTCGAAAACCTTGGCAACGAGAGAGGAATTTTCTTCTGTTATTTCATTTGCACTTGCGATATGTGCCTTTGGGATGATGAGGATGTGCATAGGTGCGATTGGAGCGATGTCCTTGAATGCGTACACGTACTCGTCCTCGTATACCTTAGTGCTTGGCACTTCTCCGTCGATTATTTTGCAGAATAAACAATCCATAGTTCTTACTCCTTTTCTGTATTATTATGTGGGAAGCTCATCGGCTTGAGCAATTTTGTTCCGAGATTTACGCAAAAGCGTCGGTCAAGCCGAGGGTAGTTCTTGATAACCAGCCGTGTGACGCAGCTACGCTCGTCACACTACCTTGTCAGGGGGACGCTGTCCCCCTCGTTCACCCCCTGCAAGGGAGATAACATCCCCCTTGACCCCGGTCTATTGCGGCTTCGCCGCTTTTATATTTTTTATTTTGTTGTTTTTACTATTTCTTCAAACTTAGCCAGTGCTTCGTCTATCTTTGTGATATCTCCTGCACCTGCCATAGCTCCGTCGGGCTTTCCGCCGCCCTTTCCGCCTGTTACAGCAGATACCTCACGGACGATCTTGCCTGCATTGCCGCCCTTTGCAACAGCTTCCTTTGTGCATACGCAGTAGAATGTGCCCTTTTCGCCGTTTACAGCCGCAAACAGTGCGATCATAGCTTCATTCTTGTCCTTTACGCTGTCGCCTAACTTTCTCAGAGCGTCAGGAGCAGTTCCGTCCATACGTGCGGAAACCAGCTTGATACCGTCAACTTCCTTAGCATTGTCGAACAGAGCGGCTGTCTTTGCGTTAGCCATCTGCTGATTAAGGCTCTCCAGCTTCTTGTCCTTTTCCTTGGATTCAGCGAACAGAGCAGCGCACTTTTCGGGAAGCTCGTTTACATTAGCCAGCTTGATAGCCTTTGCGGACTTGGCAATAGTCTCCTTGAACTCGTTGAGGAGATTTATAACTCCCAGACCTGTTACAGCCTCGATACGTCTTACACCTGCGGCAACTGAGCTTTCTGATACTATCTTGAACAGACCTATCTGAGCGGTGTTGGAGATATGTGTACCGCCGCAGAACTCAACGGACTTGTCAGCTGTTACGACACGTACAGTATCGCCGTACTTCTCGCCGAACAGTGCCATAGCGCCCAGCTTTCTTGCTTCTTCGATAGGCCTTTCCTGCATAGTAACAGGGATAGCAGCCATTATCTCAGCGTTTACAAGCTCCTCCACCTTTGCAATTTCCTCATCGGTCATAGCGCTGAAGTGGTTGAAGTCGAAACGGCAAGCCTTTTCGTTAACAAGCTGACCAGCCTGATGAACGTGGTCGCCCAGCACCTGACGGAGAGCATACTGGAGAAGATGAGCGGTAGTATGGTTTCTCATAATAGCCATTCTGCGGTCTTTCTCTATCTGTGCGGTAACATTGTCGCCCTTGCGGATAGTTCCCTGCTCGATGGAAGCGATGTGGAGGAAGTGCCCCTCAGACTTGATAGTATCGGCAACAGCAGCGATATTAGCGCCGTTGATGAGTACACCTGTATCGCCTACCTGTCCGCCGCTCTCAGCGTAGAAAGGAGTAACGTCCAGAACGATAACAACATCGTCGCCCTCGTTAGCCTGCTCGACCTCCTGACCGTCCTTGTAGATAGCAACTACCTCTGCTCTGTCAGCTTCAAAGTCTGTGTAGCCTGTGAAAATAGTTGCAGGAGCGTCTATCTTTATGCTGTTGTCAGCCCATGATGAACCTGCCTTTGCGAGGTGGTCAGCCTTAGCTCTTGCTCTCTGCTCCTTAGCAAGCTCGGTGAAGCGGTCACGGTCAACGGTAAGTCCCATTTCCTCGCACATTTCAACTGTAAGGTCTATCGGGAAACCGTATGTATCGGACAGCTTGAAAGCGTCATCGCCTGAGAGAACAGTCTTACCCTCTGCCTTGAGCGTATCGGTAAAGCCTGTGAGAAGCTCAGTGCCCTTGTCGATGGTCTTAGCGAATGCTTCTTCCTCGACGCCGATTATCTTCTTGATGTAGTCACGCTTCTCAGCAAGCTCGGGATATGCTCCCTCGTTCTCGTTGATAACAGTATCGCAAACCTCGGTGAGGAAAGGTCTCTTTACACCTAAAAGTCTGCCGTGACGTGCAGCACGTCTTAACAGACGGCGGAGAACGTAGCCACGCCCCTCATTTGATGGGAGAATACCGTCGCCGACCATGAGAGTTGTGCTTCTGATGTGGTCTGTGATAACACGGAGAGAAACGTCTGTCTTAGCGTCCTTTTTGTACTCAACGCCTGCTATCTTTGAGATATGCTTCATGATGTTCTGAACGGTGTCAACTTCAAAGATGTTGTCAACGCCCTGCATAACGCAGGCAAGTCTCTCCAGACCCATACCTGTGTCGATGTTCTTGTTCTTCATTTCCTCGTAGTGACCGTTTCCGTCGCTGTCGAACTGGCTGAATACAAGGTTCCAGATCTCGATAACTCTGTCGCAGTCACTTGCCTGCTCGAAGCTCTCGAAAGGACCGTAAGCCTCGCCACGGTCAAAGTGTATCTCGGAACATGGACCGCATGGACCTGAGCCATGCTCCCAGAAGTTGTCCTTTTTGCCGAGGCGGATAATTCTGTCGTGAGGAATACCTATCTTGTTCTCCCAGATCTGTTCAGCCTCGTCGTCGCTTTCAAATATAGTTATCCACAGCTTTTCTGCGGGTATTTCCAGTGTCTTTGTGAGGAACTCCCAAGCCCACTCGATAGCTTCGTTCTTGAAGTAGTCGCCGAAAGAGAAGTTACCCAGCATTTCAAAGTAAGTGCCGTGTCTTGCGGTCTTGCCCACGCTTTCGATATCGGGAGTACGGATACACTTCTGGCAGGTAGTCACTCTCTTGTTGGGAGGAGTAGCCTGACCGAGGAAGAACTTCTTCAGCGGCGCCATGCCCGAGTTGATGAGAAGAAGGCTCTTGTCGCCCTGAGGGATGAGAGAAGCGCTTGCCATACGTGTATGGTTCTTACTCTCGAAGAATGATAAATACTTTTCACGTAGATCGTTAAGACCTGTCCACTGCATAAAAAAATCTCCTTTTTATAAAATGCATAATTCATAATTCATAATTCATAATTGGTCATGCACGGGCTGATTACTGTAGGGGACGGCGTCCCCGACGTCCCGAATGTGAGTTTTCGGCTGCTCAGAATAATTCTGCATTATGCATTATGAATTATGAATTAAAATAGGTGCGCCGTTTTGGAATCGAACCCATGCAAAAATGCTGTGCCTGTCTTGTACAAGGCAGTTGTTCACCAATAGAACTAACGGCGCTAATTTAATGCGTAATTGATTATCCCACATTCATAATATGGTAAACTCAATTATAAATTTACTCTCGTCGTGCGAAAGCAGAGCAAAAGCCTCGCAGAGAGTAAGCGAGCTTTGCGAGCGGCAGCGTGAACTGCGCCCGCCCGCTCGGCGGTGCGCCGTGCAGGAATCGAACCTGCGACATCCGACGTGACACCCACAATTGCTGTTACCGTCTTATACAAGACGGGATATTGGCATCGGCGTTCTGCCACTGAACTAACGGCGCTTATTTAATGCATAATGCTTAATTCATAATTCATAATTATTAAATTGTTGTGTCAGCATTTGTAGGGGACGGCGTCCCCGACGTCCCGAATGTGAATTTCGACTGCTCAAATAATTCTGCATTATGCATTATGAATTATGAATTAAAAAAACCTCCGCCGCCAAATGGGACGAAGGCTCTCGTGGTACCACCCAAATTCAAAAGGGACACATCCCTTTCCTCGCTATCCTTAACGCAGAAATACGCTCCGTTTTCACGGAGAAGCTCAGGGGTAGCACCTGTCCGCAATGTGAAAGCTCGCACCAGCCGCTTTCTCTCTGTGACATTCCGTGTACAGTCAGTCCCGTCATCGCTATACATTAATATTATAACGCTGTTTGCGTGAAAAGTCAATGGTTTACAGATATTTTTCAGAAATTTTT
>JAFVBU010000317.1 GCA_017479805.1 Ruminococcus sp. | reverse complement strand
ATCCTGCCGCAAATCCTTTGCTTTTATACTTCTTTTTCAGAGATTTCAGTTCCATATCTTTGGTGCTTTTGGACGGGCGCATCAAAGCGGCAGCCCAGATCAGACCTGTCAGTACGTCCGCTGCAAACAGCACCTTTTCCATTTCGTGAATTGGTTCGACATCAATTGTCACACCGCAGCCGACCGTGATGCCGTAGCCGTGTGAACAGACGGAATGAATGATATCATCGCTGACACCGCCGTCTTTCAGCAGCTCCGGTGCTTTCAGGCAGTGTTCCTCCGGATACAGTTCAAAATCAATGTCATGCAGCAGTCCGACAATGCCCCAATGTTCGGCTTCATCACCATAGCCCAGTTCATCCGCATACCACTTCATGACGGCTTCCACAGTAATGGCGTGCTGAATATGGAACGGATCCTGATTATAATTTTTCAGCAGAGCAAATGCATTCTCTCTTGTTATCATTTATATTTCCTCCAAAGATATCTAATTACACATTGTGAATAGGATCATGACCACAGCATGCCAATGCAAGATGCGTTATTGTGAAAATCAGATGGCTATTACACTATACATATAGGTCTGATATGATTATATCACAACATTACGTGATTGTCAATCCGGTGTGACGGTCAGCGTGGAAAAGTGAATATATGATATGATCCTCCTCATCAGGTAGGAAGCTGAGATGCGCCTTGCCTGGTGAGGGGGATTTTTTGTTTTATTTAGATATGTGTTTTACACGGTAATGCTTATTATGTTAATGCTGTTCCGTTCACATACAGCGTATAACCGTTGGTGATGATATTGGAAACATCGCCGTCAAAGGAAGTGATATAGGTATCAGCAGTCAGCGTCCATTTGCTAGTGCTGTCGAGCTTGACATTCACTGTACCGACTTCTGTGGATACGCTTGTGCCTTTGGCATTTGTGATAGAACCGTCAATAGAACCTGTGAATGTCGAACTGTTTGTAAGGCTCAGTGTAAGTTCAGAATCGCTGCCGACCTTGATAATGCCGGACAATTCCTGACCGTCAGCGTTCAGCGTTGCTATATTACCTGCACCGCTCCAGCCGTCCGCACAGACGGAGAGCAGGATATTCTCACTGTCTTCATTCTTGATCGTCACACCGTTGAGATTGATCACAGCATTCGTATTCGTAACATGGAACACATGACCGTTCTTGCTTGTCAGCGTTCCGCCTGTCATTGTGAAGGAAGATGTACCGCTGTCTGCGTCACCGGACATAGACTGGTAGATCATGATCGTATCGAAAAATGTTGCATTACCGTTGCACTTGGTGTTATTTGCAGTCATATTGCAGTTTGTCAGTTCAATGGAGTTCTTGCCTTCGATGCAAACACCTTCGGAAAGATTCGAGGTCAATGTAGCATTCTCAACATGAATCTCCGCAGTAGAGTATATTGCAGGAGAACCGAGACCGTTTGATGTATAAGTGCCGCCGTCTACATAAACGGTTCCGCCGCCGCGGTCTGTACGAATCGCCGCAGAGGACTGACCGGAAGTGTCAACATCAAGATCATAAGCATAAGTGATACCGCCGCCTGTGGTCATAATACCGCCGGAACCGTCGCCTGTTGTTTTGATGACTGTATCACGGATAGTCAGCGTAGTTCCGTCACCCGTAGCGCCGTTTTGACCTCCGTTACCTCCATAGCAGAATACGCCATTCGCACCATCCGCATCGGATGTAATTGTTCCGCCGGTGATAGTTGTATTTGAGCCGTCCTTAACAAGAACAGCCGCATTCAGACCATAGAAGTTGCAATTGTCACCGCCATCAGAATCGCCGGTTTTGTTGACAGTCGGATTCGTAATAGTAACTTCATCAGAAGTGCTGATAAGCAAAGCACTCTCATCAGCAGTACTGCTATTGTATGTTTGCCCTGACTGAGAGTCGGAAGACGTGATCTCAACAGCACCCTTGTAGTCAATATCCGCACTGCTTAAACCACCAGGAACTCCACCGCCTGGAGGAGTGCCGCCCGGCCCACCGTCATTTCCATCCGGAGGAGCATCAGGTCTGTCTCCGTCAGGTGGATCGCCGGGACGGCCATTGTCTGTATTATCATTCGTTTCTGTAGTTGTTTCTGCTTCTGTAGTAATTGACGTAGTTGAGCTTACATCAGAAGCTGTATTTGAAGATTCTGTTGAGCCGCAGGCTGAAAGGCTGATACATAATGTAAGAGCTAACAGAAATGCGGAAAGCTTTCTATATTTTTTCATAATGGAACCTCCTTTATAATGGTCTGGTGTCGGTTTGTTTTCTATGATTTTATTTTACATCACAAGTCTTAAAATCAGCTTAATCAAAAGTGCGAAACTAACGAAAATACGGTGAAAACTAAGTGAATCTTTCTGAGAGAAGGTGCTTGAAAAAGTGACCGTTTACGATGACTACCTTGAATTCCGGTTCAAGTCGGGTGTGACGGTCAGCGTGGAAAAGCAGAAAAAGAGAATAGTATGATATAATCCCCCTCATCAGGCAGGAAGTTGTGTTCCTGTTGGGTGAGGGGGATTCTTTTATTCTTCCATCGGCATTCCGGATTCAATATAATCATGCAGCGGAAGCAACACACCGAAGTCATTATCCACATATACATCCTGCGGAAAATCCGGCTGCGTCAGTACATGACGAACATTTGCAGCATTCTGATAAACGAGCGTGATGACTGCTGCTGCCCGAAAGGGCAGCTTTTCAATCGTGTCCTGCCAGTCGGATAAATCTGTGTCAAAATCAAAAAAGAGATGTCCGTTGGGGTATTCAACGCAAAAGCGGTCATCGGACACATGATAAGTCCTGACTGCATCGGTAAGCTGCATCGTCTGAATGGCTGCGAGTGTCAGATTCCCGTCACCAATGATGCTGATCCATTTCATATTCTCTCTCCCTTGACAACATTTTCACTCTCTGACAACATTTTGACGCACTCTCAAACGCCTGTTATCATTTTGACGCACTTTCCTCGGTGTGCAGAAATGTTGTCAGCCGTTTTCAGTGCGTAGATGTCTTTCCGAATACAGCAAAAACCATACCGGGGTTGAGTGTGCAGTTTAACTGTATAGCCGAAAACTGCCGTAAAATCGGACTTTTCAGCTTTTATTCCTTGACATCAATACTACGCACTCAACATGCCGTGTCCCCGGAAAAAGATCAGCACCGCAGACCCTATCCACGCTGTACCCGTTCTCGGACAGCCATTTAGCGTCACGGGCGGCGGTGGAGGGGTTGCAGGAGATCATAACGATACATCTCGGAGCGGCGGAGACAACGGCGGTGAGAGATTCGGTAGAGCAGCCCTTTCTCGGAGGGTCTACAACAATAATATCGGGCGCACAGCCGTCCCTGCGGAGCTTCTCGAATACCTTTCCGGCGTCGCCAACGTGGAACTCAGCATTGCCGATATTGTTCTCCTCAGCGTTGCGTTTGGCATTCTCAACAGCGTCGGGGATTATCTCGATACCCACCACCGCCTTTGCACGGCTCGCCATTGAAAGACCGATAGTACCTGCACCGCAGTAGAGGTCGGCGATAGTCTCGGCAGGGGAGGGCGAAGCGTATTCAAGTCCCTTAGCATAGAGCTTTTCAGCCTGCACGGTATTGACCTGATAGAAGGACAGCGGAGATATTTGTATCCTGTTGCCGCACATGGTATCGTGTATCATATCCGCCCCGAAAAGGGTCACGCACTGCTTTCCGAGAATGACATTTGTCTTGTCGGGATTGATGTTCATGACGATGCTGACGATATCGGGGAACTTCTTATGGAGCACGGTGCAGAGAGCTGAAAGCTGACGGGAGAACTCTTTCCGCACCACGAAACAGACCATAATTTCGCCTGAATGAGCGCCACGGCGTAGGTAGATGTGCCTGAGAACACCCGTGTGCTTTTCCTCGTTGTAGACAGGCAGCTTCTTTTCGTTGATGAAATCGAGGGAGCATTTCACTATTTCTGAGAATATCTCAGGCTGAAGGGGACAGTCCTCAATGGGAACGACACGGTGGCTTCTCGGCGCATAGAAACCGCAGACAGCCCTGCCGTCTTGATATGCTAAAGGATACTGGGCTTTATTGCGGTATCTGTCGGTATTGTCCGCACCGATGAAGCGGTCAAACTCGGGTTCAAGGCCGCCGATACGCCTGAAAGCATCCTTTACAATATCATCTTTAGCACGGCACTCAGCCTCATAGGAGATATGTCTGAACACACAGCCGCCGCACTTTTTGTACGCCTTGCAGGGGCGTTCACAGCGGTCAGGGGACGG
The DNA here is from genome assembly GCA_017479805.1 of Ruminococcus sp. Taxonomy (GTDB): domain Bacteria; phylum Bacillota; class Clostridia; order Oscillospirales; family Ruminococcaceae; genus Ruminococcus. Next base: position 5,242 of record JAFVBU010000317.1, on the reverse strand, counting down.
CTCGATGAGCTTGTTAACGATACCGTAAGCATAACGGCTAAGCACCTTGACTATCTTTATCTCAGCAACGTCGCCGACAGCAGTTTCGGGTACAAAAACAGCCATATCGTTTATTCTGCAAACACCGCTGCCCTCGGAAGTGATACCGCTTATTTCTGCGGTATAGAGCTTATTTTTTTCAAGCATTCCACAGCCTCGCCTTTCTTTTCCATGAGCTTATCGAACGAACGGATGTACTCATAGGGAAATTTGTAATTATGTATACGAACTATCTTATTGTCGGGATAGACCAGCTTAGTGGAAGCGGCACAGCCTGCTCCGAGGATGGTCTGGGTCTCGTCCATGATGAAGATATTGTAGTAGCTTTCGCAGCCTTTCTTTGCGTAGCCAACGTTTTCGAGGTTGTCCACGGTATTTTTCTGGCGGTACATATAGTACGGCAGATACCCCTCGCTCATGAGCTTTTCAATGCTGTAGTCCACCATTTCCGCCGCAGGCTGAGAGCGCTGAGCCTTGTCCGCTTCAAAGAGAGCGGCAGAGCGCTTGATGGTCAGGGTATGGACGGTGATACTCTCAGGCGAAAGCTCAGTCATTTTGTCAAGGGTATTCTTAAAGCTGTCAAAGGTCTCCGTGGGCAAGCCTGCTATAAGGTCGGTATTGATGTTGTCAAAGCCCACCTTTCGTGCCATTTCAAAGGCTTTGAGGGCATCGGCACCGCTGTGCTTTCTGCCGATGACTTTCAGCACCTCGTCATTGAGGGTCTGGGGGTTCACGGAAATTCTCTGAGCGCCCATTTCCTTTATAACACGGAGCTTTTCCTCGGTTATGGTATCGGGTCTGCCTGCTTCGACACTGTATTCACGGACATTGGCGAGGTCGAAATTCTCCTGCACCGCAGTCATGACCGCTCTCAGGTCGTCAGCGGAAATAGACGTAGGAGTGCCGCCGCCGAAGTAGATGGTATCTATCTTGGTGTTGGTCTCCCTGACCATTTTGCCGATAATTTCCAGTTCCCTGCAAAGTGCCTTGATATAGTCGGGCATGAGTTTTATAGCGGAGTCCATTGAATGTGAAACAAATGAACAATAACTGCACCGTGTAGGGCAGAACGGTATGGAAACATAGAGGCTCACAGCCTTTCGGTCTATCCTGTCAAGGATGGGGAGTTGATTCACCGCAGTATCATAAGCCAGCTTCATTTTTTTAGGGGATACAAGATATTTTTCGCCGAGAGCGGAATAGACTTCACTTTCGGACTTGCCCTGACGGATGAGGTCAACCACTTTTTTCACAGGTCTTATGCCTGTGAGAAGTCCCCACGGCGGATCAATACCTGTCATTCTGACCAGAAGCTCATATATCAGCCTGCAAAGGGTGTACTCAATATCCTTGTCGGCACAGTTGCCGTCGAGCTTGACCGAGGAAACCTCAGCAGTACCGTTCATGCAAATCTTCACGGAAACCGTTTTATCCCCGTCGACCCGAGTGATAATGTAGTTGTCGCCCACAGCGTCGCTTTCGTTATCGGAAAAGCTGTAACGTGCGGTATTGAAGAACAGCTTCAGCGTCGCCTCAGTCTCGTACTTAAAAGAATTGCCGATCATAATGATCGGCATTTTAAAATCATTATTTATCATATTATCCTCTGAATTTCCTCATATATGGATTGGAATTTCTTTCGTATTCAAGGGTAGTTGTTTCGTTGTGACCCGGGAGCACCTTGTAGTCGCCCTCAAGGTCATACAGCTTTTTCAGCGATATTTCCATAAGCTCGGGACTGCTTCCGTGAAAATCAGTGCGTCCTACGGAACAGCAGAAAAGCGTATCGCCAGAGAAAATAACATCCTCGCAGATATAGCAGACACTTCCGTGGGAGTGCCCCGGAGTGTGGAGCACACGGAAAGTGCAGTTCCCGTCATTGATATAACAGTCGCCCCTTACGGCAGTCCAGTCGGTAACGGGGATAAATTCACGATAAGCCATATTTGCTGAGAGAGAAAGGCTCTCGCTTCCGAGCATGGGAACATCGCTTTCGTGGATGTATATTTCCGCACCTGTAGCCTTGCGAACCTCCTCACAGCCATTGATGTGATCGAAGTGACCGTGAGTGAGCAGAATTTTTGTAAGGGTGAGCTTGTGCATTTTCAGAAATTCCAGAAGAAGCCTGCTGTCACCGCCGATATCAACAGCGATACAGCGGTTAGGAGCAGTTTCAACTATATAGCAGTTGGAGCGGAGCTCGCCCAATTGCAATCTGTGTATTTTCATTACATACCTCCCTCAGAAATAGACGAGCGGTCAACGGAAATAACGCCCTTTATCTTTCTGAGCTTTTCAAATAAGTGGTTGAGCTGTTCGGTGTTGGAGATTATAACTGTAGCCTCGAACATAGCGTTGCCGTTTTTCAGTCCTCTTGAAGCGGAGTGAACGATGGGCACTCTTGCGTCAAGGAGAACAGCGGTGATATCGTAGACCAGACCCACACGGTCGATAGCCACCACCTCGAAGCCTGTCTGCATCTGGGTGTCGCTGTTTTCAGTCCACTGTATATCCACCCATCTTGCAACAGTCTCGGGATCGTTGCGCTCCATAGCCTTTTTGTAGTTGATACAGCTTGTGGTGTGGACGGAAAGTCCGTAGCCACGGGTGATGAAGCCGACAATATCGTCGCCGGGGAGCGGATTACAGCACTGAGCGAATTTAAGGTCGAGGTTATTCACATCGTCAAGTATGATAGTACCTCTGTTGTTCTTGGGCTTGACCAGCTTAGGAGTATCGTCCTCAGCCTCGGTGTTGGTGTACATCTTCTCATACTTGTCTTTCAGACGGGGGATTATCTTGGAAAGGGAAGTACCGCCGTAGCCGATGGAAGCATAGAAATCATCGAGATTCTCGCAGTTGTGCTTCTTGAAGTCGTCTGCGAGAAAGTCGGAATATTCCGATTCCTTGAGGTTTATCCTGTGGCGCTTGAATTCACGTTCGAGCTGAGCCTTGCCCTCTGTGATATTCTCCTCACGGCGTTCTTTCTTGAACCATGAGCGTATCTTTGAGCGGGCTTCACTGGTCTGCACGGTGCTGAGCCATGCACGGTTAGGACCCTTTTCAGCGTCCTTGCTGGTGATTATCTCGCATATCTGACCTGTCTGGAGCTTGTAGTCAAGGGGAACTATCTTGCCGTCCACCTTAGCGCCGACGGTCTTGTGACCTATCTCGGTGTGGATGCGGTAAGCGAAGTCAATAACGGTGGAATTTACGGGGAGTGAGACAGACATACCCTTTGGAGTCATAACAACGATATCCTCGGGGTCGAGGTCGGTCTTGATGATACGCACTATCTCCTCAACATCGTCGGAGGTCTGCTGTGCTTCAATGACCTGACGCACCCATGCAAGGCGCTGATCCATCTTGTCCTTGCCTTGAATGCCCTCCTTGTACTTCCAGTGAGCAGCGATACCGTATTCAGCAGTCTCGTGCATATCCCATGTGCGTATCTGCACCTCAAAGGGTATACCCTCCTTGCCGAGAACGGTGGTGTGGAGAGACTGGTACATATTGGACTTTGCGTTTGCGATATAGTCCTTGAAGCGGTTAGGCATAGGTCTGAACATATCGTGGATGAGACCGAGAACGTTGTAGCACTCGGCGATGGTGGTAACAATTATACGCACCGCATACTTGTCATATATCTGGTCGATATTCTTGTGACCGATAAAAATTTTGCGGTAAATGCTGTAAATACTCTTAATTCTGCCGTCTATCTGGGGAGGCTGAGCGAAGTCCTCGGTCTTGAAACGCTCGGAGATACGCTTTTTGATGATCTCGATGAAAGCCTCACGTTCCTCTTTTTTGTTTTCGAGGATGCTCTCTATCTCGTAGTAAGCGTAGGGGTCAAGGTAGTGGAAGGCTAAGTCCTGCAATTCCTCCTTGATGGCTCTTATACCCAGACGGTGGGCGATAGGAGCGTAGATATTCATAGTTTCGAGAGCGACATTTCTCTGCTTGTCCAGCGGACGGTAGCGGAGAGTACGCATATTATGCAGACGGTCAGCCAGCTTGATTATCATAACACGGATATCCTGAGACATAGCAAGGAGTATCTTTCTGATATTCTCAGCCGCCTGTTCTTCTTTGGTGGAGGTGGGTATCTTGCTCAGCTTGGTAACACCGTCCACCAGCAGAGCAACGTCCTGACCGAAGCGTTTTTTCAGGTCGTCGAGGGTAGCGTCGGTATCCTCAACAACATCGTGGAGCAGAGCGGCACAGATGGTATCGGTGTCCATGCCCAGTTCAAGGAGGATATAAGCCACAGCAAGGGGGTGGATGATATAATCCTGACCCGATGAGCGCTTCTGACCCTCATGGGCTTTAGCCGCAAATTCGTAGGCAGAAATGATCTTGCTCAGATCGTACTGCTTGTCATCCTTGAGTATCTTCTGTATAATCATCTCGATGGTGAAATTATCATCATACTCGGGGATATACTTGAGATACTCCGCAGGATCCTTTGGCAGAGCGTCCTCGGGGATGGGGATGCTGAGCTCTTTAAAGGGGAGATTGGATACATTCATGTCATCGTTCATAGTGTTTCTCCTCAGTCGCAAAGGGACTGCCGCCTCTTACGGCGAGCGGTGCCGTGATGAAAATGTAAAATGTATTTATCAACCGATCACCTGCCTGAGAAAAGCAAGCACGGGAGCTGAGAAAAGATCGGCTTTTTTGGTAACAGCCGCCTTGTTGATGAATTGTCCGCCGCCTGACACGGTCACAAGACCGAGCTGTCTGAAAGCCTCGACTGCGGCGCTGAATTTAGCGTAATTCACGTCAGGAGCATTGACCTTCATGAACAGTCTTTCGGGGCTTATGCCGTTATCGGGGATGGACTTGTATATCAATGCCGCCTCTTGCTGAGAGGGAAGCATTTTTTTGTAGAAATTGAGGTTGGGGAGCTTTTCTCCACGTGTCATAGCATCAAAGGAGCGCTGTGCGGAGAAGTAGCGGTTCTGCTCGAAAAGCTGGGGACGGATGTCCCTGACGAGTATATCCAAAGAGCGGTTCCCACGGAACTCGTTGATGCCGAGAGTGACTATCATCTTGCACACATCCCCACGGACAACAGGGAGAGCATCGGGGGCAGTTCTGAACATTTTTGCGGTATATTCGGAGGTGCCGAACTTAAATTTTATCATAGAGTGACTGCCGTTGCCCATTCCACGGATATCGGTGACCTGAGCGTTCTCGATGT
>JAFVBU010000316.1 GCA_017479805.1 Ruminococcus sp. | reverse complement strand
TCGGCAAGGTCGGCAGGTGCAGTAAAGTTATTTGCGGAATTTATAACTGTCTTGGAATATTCGATCCCGCAGTCAGCCGTCGGCTCATGATAATCATTTGCAAAATAATTGAAATGACGCTGTGTCGCACCGCCGTAGATAAGCATGGACTTTATGAGGTCCTGCTCATTTGCATAGGTCACAGGGTCGGCAAGTATCTTGTCTGCATACTGCCTTACGGAACAGCAAGCTCGGTCAACATAAAAATCGCCTATTTTCAGACCCATGAGCATCTGCGAGTTCATTTCCTTTGCATAGATAGGGTAATCAGCATAATAGCCGCCGTTACCGTCACTCTTTAAAGGTATTGTTTCATAGCGTCCGTGATTTTGATAAGAAAAAACGATGCAAGCGGACGACTTTTCTTCCTCTGTCATGGTGTCGGGCAGAGTAACTCTGACACGCATACCCAAAGTGCCGTCCTTGTTGATGGTAATGCTTATATCGTCCATCTTTCCCTTGCACGGGTTCTTGATGTATGTATTTACTCCGCTGTTATTAATTGCAAGTTGTGATCCTGTGGTGGAAACAACTGTATTCGGGTCATTTCCGTTGACCCATCCGTAAGGTGCATAGTAGCTTGACACGTTTTCACTGAGCGAGCTTGTTCCGTCACCCAGCGTTACCTTTCTGAGACTCCAACCGTAGAGCATATAGTTTGTTTGGGCAGTATCGCTGATAGTAAAGCTGCTCAGGTCAACATCACGCAGAGAATAGCAGCTTGAGAACATATGTGAGAAATCTGTGCAGTTAGCCGTATCAAAGCTGCTGAGATCAACATTTTCAAGGCTGAAACAACAGGAGAACATATCCTCCATAGATATTACATTGCTTGTATCGAAGGAACTAAGGTCAAGAGAAACGAGCGAATGGCAGTTGCCGAACATACTTACCATTCCCCTTACATTTTGGGTATTGAAGCCGCTCAGGTCTATATCTCTCAGGCTATAACAGAAGTCAAACATACGCACAAGGCTGGTTGCATTTTCGGTGCTGATATGGCTCAGGTCAACGCTGTAAAGGCTGTAGCAGTCGTAGAACATTTTCGCAAAGTTCTTGACCTTTGCTGTATTCAGCTTCAAATTATCGATGCGTGGCAGTAAGAAGCAGTCGTTGAACAGACCGTCAAGATATTCAAGATTCGGACTTGTTACTGTAAGATCAACTACCTCTTTAAGTGAACGGCAGCCGTAAAACATATCACTGATGGTTGTTGCAGAAGAAAAGTCCGTTCCTGTTAAAACGACCTTTTCGAGACTTGTGCAGTTATAGAACATACAGTTAGCCCTGTTTACCTTTGAGCAGTCAGCGCCTGTGAGGTCAGCATATTTCAGTTTCGTAAAACCTCCAAACATATAATAGCTGTCCTCAGGGAGAACAGTCAGCCTGTCGAAAAAGTCCGTTTTTATGTAAGAAACAGCACGGGCGCACGGAATGCGCCCCTACAATTCGGCTACTCTACGTAAATTATTTTGTAGGGAACGCCGCCCTCGGCGTTCCACAATAGGTTTTTTGACACTCTGGCTGTCCTCAGGGAGAACAGTACCTGCTTCAAATCTTACGCTTTCTGCTTCTTCATTCAATCCTTTTATTGAATTAGCAAAATAAGGCAGAATACCTCCCAGCACCAGTTCCTTTGTCTCCTCGTTGTAGCTGACAGTGTAGGTCTGTTCGTCACCCTCAGCACTTGCCGTCATAACATGACCGTTCAGAAGTCCGCCCTGAAAATTCACAGGAGCAGCACTGCCCAGAAAAGCCAGTGAAAGGACAGCCGCAACCGTCTGTTTCAACAGTTTGTTTTTCATTATTAAACCCTCCGTTAGATAAAATGTCTAAAGCATATCCGCAGTTTTGCTGCAAACAGGCTTTATTAACTAAAATGTCTCATGAGAGTGCTTGTCCGAATACAAAGCGTATACTCTCATTTTTAATATCCCCATATTGCAAAAATATAACAACATTTTTACCACATATAACGGAGCTTGTCAAGAAAAAAACAGCTTTCTTTGTTTCATTTTTTGCTGATTATGTGGAAATTTTTTATTTGTACCCGTACACAATAAATGCCTGCTCGTCCTCGCCGTACTCATACGGAATGTTATACTCACGCATTATCTGCAATAGTTCTTCTTTTTTATCGTGTGTACGGACTTTTGGCGGAAGAAGTGCGCCCATATGCTCATGCTCGGTAAGGGTGCTTTTTATTTTCAGCCATTCTATCTGCGAAAGCTCCATATGCTCTAATTCCTCATCGCTGAAAATATCCCGGTACTCCGCAGGGGCTTCGTCCTCAAAAACAGTCTTGTACTGCAAGCAGTTGTCGGGAGCTTTTTCTCTTAACGCCCCCAGAAATTCACGCCATTTGGTGTTGTTCATATACGACACCAGCCCCCTCTCGCTGACCAATTTCCTTATCTTTTCTTTCAGCGTTTTCTTGTTATTGTACTTGCCGTTTTCAATATCGTCAATGATATGCTGCATCGCCCTCAGAAGCGTATCATCGGGCTTTGCGGCATAATACTGCGGAGACAGGAGCTGTCCGTCACGCATGACACAGTAAACCGCAAGCCCTCGCCTGAAAAGCGCTTTGGTCACGGTAAAATGGATATCGCCTTTCCAACGGATATCCAGAACATTTTTCCAGTATTCCCCGTCATTCTCAGCACTCTGCACCGCTTTGCCGCTTCGTGGGTCGAGCCGCTCACTCAGCGTATCATAAAAATCTGCATTTTCAGCTTTCATATGCGTCATCTCCTTTTCGGATAATTTATGCTTTTATTATACATTATTTTTGTTCGGTGTACAATTGATTTTTGGATCAAATACAGAATTTTTTCTGAAATCAGGTAAAATTTGTTTTTAAAGCAGCATAAATCCATAAGTTTTATGATAACCCACGTGGAACGCCGGGTGACGCCCCACAGTGTGGGGAGATGTCCGAAGGACAGAGGGGGAGGGCACGTGTCAAGTGCGGCGTTCCCTACAATTGTTGCCGCAGTTTGCATTGAGACCCACGGGCGGCGGAACGCCGCCCCTACAAATGGTTACAACAGATTATATTGTACCCCACGGGCGCTCAATGTGCGCCCCTACACCACCGCCCCGAATTTGTAACAGCGAGCGAAAGCAGAGTAAAAGTTCCGCAGAGAGTGAACGAGCTTTGCGAGTGGGAGCGTGATATGCGCTCTGCCCGCTCGGCGGCGAGCTGACGCCAGCTTGCGCCCCGAATTTGTAACAGCGAGCGAAAGCAGAGTAAAAGTTCCGCAGAGAGTAAGCGAGTTTACGAGCGAAGCGTGAGTGTGGTCGAGCTGACGTCAGCTCGGCTCGTCGGCTTGACATGAATTATATAGTGTGATATAATTTATTTATATAGATATGAAGAAGGTGAACCGATCATGGAGATGGATAATATCAATAAAAGCCTTGAACAGCTTCACAGATTCCTTGATAAGCTCCAGCATATCAGCGATATTTCCGAGCTTGATGAACTTATAAAAAATTACCGAACAGATAAATACAGCGGCATTATGGGGCAGCTTTTCAGCGACGGTATTGCTTTAGGCAGCCTTATCGCCGAGCTGAAAGGAACAAATTCCCTGTTCCATCAGCGCATTGCCGCCCTATCACCGCAGGAAAAAGCAGAATTCGACGAAACCCAGCGTATCCTTAACGAAAACCTTTTCACATACCATTTCCAGCCCATCGTCAAAGTTGCTGACGGAGAAATTTACGCTTATGAGGCTCTTATGCGCCCTGTCAGCGAGATCTGCCCCAAGCCCTACCACATATTGAAATACGCAGAAATGGCTGACCGCACCGACGAGATAGAGAGGCTGACCTTTCTCAATATCCTCCATCTCATCGACAGAGACCCGTCAAAATTCTCGGGCAAAAAAGTATTCATCAACAGCATCCCCAACTCCCACCTTTCACTGGACGACCTGCGTGAGATAGGCTCGCTTATGATGAAATACTCCGACTCCCTCGTTGTGGAAATGACCGAGCAGACGGAGGCTGACGAGGAAGCTCTGGGGGCAATAAAGGAGCGCTACAGCAACCTCGGTATCCCTCTTGCTGTTGACGATTACGGCACGGGCTATTCCAATGTCAAGAACCTGCTGAGCTATATGCCGAACTACGTCAAGATCGACCGCTCGCTCCTTACCGAGCTGCAAAACAGCACGAAGCAGAGACACTTTGTCCGTGAGATAATCGGATTCTGCCACGATAACGGTATTATGGCACTGGCTGAGGGAGTTGAGACCTCTGAGGAGCTGCGTACTGTCATACTTCTGGGCGCAGACCTCATTCAGGGCTTCTACACCGCAAAGCCGTCCCCTGAGCCTGTTCCCGTTGTTTCAGACGATATCCTCCACGAAATTCAGCAGCACCGCCGTGAACGTGAGGACGGCAAGGGTCAGCATATCTACGTTGCCGACTGCACCGAGCGTATCTCCCTCGACAGGCTTCACAAGGACGGTATCGACAATATCCTCGTCGGCAAAAACGGAAACGGCGATATTTCCGTCAGCGGAACTCTTTCCGAGGACACCTCCATCCATATGGAGATAATGAAAGGCTATTCGGGTAAAATTACCCTTGAAAATGTGTGGCTCTCCAATGTCAAGAGCCGCCCGTGCATAGAAATAGGCGACAACTGCGATGTCACCATTGAGCTTGTGGGAGAGAATAACCTCGAACACGGCGGAATACACGTTCCCGAAAGCTCACGGCTGACGATGAAAGGCGCCGGCAAGCTGTACATCACCCTTGATTCAAAGGAATACTACGGTATCGGCAACGGCATAGGTCTGCGGCACGGCGAGATGATCTTTGACCAGTCGGGCTGCATCACCATCACGGGAAGCGGTCAGACAGGTGTTGCCATCGGTGCAGGAAGCGGCGGTATCCTCCGCATTTTGCAGGGACAGTACAGGATAAACCTCAACGGCGAGCTGGGACTTGGTATCGGTTCGCTTTACACCATCGGCGAGCTTGATATCCATGACTGCGATATAAGCATGAATATGTCCCTCGGCAAGGGCGTAGGTATCGGCTCACTGGGCAGCGACTGCGACCTCTCGCTGCGTAAGTCCTCGGTAAAGCTGCACTTGTCGGGACTGCAAATAGTGGGTCTCGGCTCGATACACGGCGAAACTGCTAAGGTAAGCGTTCAGGATGCAAGCGTTATCATGAACCTCCGTGCCGAGCGATGTTCAGCCATCGCCGCACTGGACGGCGCAACCGTTTACCGAAGCGAAAGAGCAAGTCTCCGTGTGACCTCGGGCGGCGAGCAGGTGCTCCCGATCGGCGGTTTTACGGGAGATACCGAGCTTTCACTTATCACCGCCGACACCAACATCAAGCTGGAAACAAATATTGAGCTGGATAAGTACCTCTCCGCTGTAAAAATAGACCTCGTCAGCGGTTGGTACAGACTTTGCGTCAACGGCGTCGATATATACAATAATACCGAACCACCACAGTAATGACGGCTCTCGTGCAGCAATTCGTGCTCCTATTGGGGAAAACCCTTTTGAAAAAGGGTTCTTCCCCAAACCCCTTTCATAAAACTTTCAGTTTTAAATTTTAGTCCCTGATAGGGCGCACCATACGACTTCCGACTACGGATTATTTGGAGTGCGCCCTATCAGGGGCTAAAATTTGGATTAAAAGTCTTTGGAAGGGGGTTCGGGGGTGACTCCCTACAGTGTAGGGAGATGTCCGAAGGACAGAGGGTCGTCGCCGCTGTTAGCGGAACCTTTCCTCAGAAAGGTTTCCCCCGATAAAAGTACGGATCACTACACAAGAGTCGCCATTAATGCGGTGATTTGGGTCTTAGTGGCGAGACCGTCGGAGAATGCGGTAGCGCCGCCTGCGGCTGTACCGAGTTTCAAGGCGTAGCTGTTATCTCCCTGCATAAGCCCTGCTATGAAGCCTGCGAGCATGGAGTCACCTGCTCCGACAGAGTTTCTCACTGTGCCCTTGCAGACGCCGCATTGGTGTATCTTTCCGCTGCTGTCAAGGAGAAGTGCGCCGTCGCCTGCCATTGAAACGAGGACGTTTTCAGCGCCCATAGCCTGCAACTTCTGTGCATACTCCCCTATCTCGTCAAAGCCGTTCAGCTCACGCCCGAATATCTCGCAAAGCT
>JAFVBU010000025.1 GCA_017479805.1 Ruminococcus sp. | reverse complement strand
TATGGCTCAGGCAGGCGGCGGATGCATGAATGTTATGCTCTACGGTATGCCTCTGTTCTCCATCTGGATGGCTTTCACTTTCCCGGCAGGTCTCGGATTCTACTGGATATGGTCATCACTCATTTCCTTTATCGTTACCTTCGCTCTCAATCAGTACTTCACTCCCGAGCGTATCAAGGTCATCAACGAAAAGGAAAAAGAAAAGGCAAGGATATATGCTGAAAAGCACCCCGAAAAAAAGACATTCATGCAGAGAATGCTGGAACAGCAGGCTGAAATGGAAAAACAGCAGAACGGCGGTTCCTCTAAATCTGCAAACGGAGATAAAGTATCAAGATCAGAACAGAATAAACAGAACCGTGACAAGCTGAAAGAAGCAAGAAAGCGTATGGCTGAAAAGTACGGCGATGAGTATGATGATAATGATGAGGAATAATTTTCCATCAGGGAGGTATAAAAATGACTGAAAAATTCACAGCAAAAACTGTCGATGAGGCTAAAGCCCTCGCAGCAAAAAAATTCGGAAAAAGTATCAGTGAGATCAAGTTTGAGATACTCGAAGAAGGCAAAAAGGGTATCTTAGGTCTCGGCGCTAAAGACGCTGTCGTTAAAGCAACATATGTTCCGCCTGTCAGCGCTGCTAAGCCTGCCGCTGCCGCTCCCGAGAAAAAGGCTGAGCCTGCGGCTGTTACTACTGCCCCTGCCCCCGAAAAGCCTGCCGTAACTGCTTCTCCGGTTGCTGAGAAGCCCGTTGTCACTACAGAAACTACTGCCGAGCCTGTAAAGGCTGAACCTGTCAAGGAGGAAGCTCCCGTTCAGGAAGCTCCTGCTGTTAAGGAAGAAGCTCCAAAGGCTGAAGCTGCTGCTCCTGCTTCGGATGATGAAGCAGAGGAGGAGGGCTACTCCCTTGATAACTTCACTCTCATTGAGGATGAGGCTCTTATCAATCCAAAGGTAAAGCTGGCAAGAGACTACATCACAAGCATTCTCAGAGCTATGGATGTGGACGCTCAGTTCGCCGTATACCAGAACGAAACAGGCGCTGTTATGAATATCGACAGCAACAACAATGGTACTATCATCGGCAGACGTGGCGAGACTCTCGACGCTCTCCAGTACCTCTGCTCTATCATTGCCAACAAGGGCGATAAGGACTATTTCCGTATCACTATCGACTGCCTCGGCTACAGAAGCAAGAGAAAGGATACCCTTGAACAGCTTGCTGCTAAGGTGGCTAAGTCGGTTCTCAGAACAGGCAGATCACAGCCACTTGAGCCTATGAACCCATACGAGAGACGTGTTATCCACTCTGCTATCTCCAAGATCGACGGCGTTTCTTCACGCTCAGTCGGCGAAGAGCCTTACAGAAAGATCATCATTTCTTCCAATAACCCAAGACCGAACAACCGCCGCAGAAACAATGACAGACGTGACGGCGGCAACAGACGTGGCGGCGAGAGAAGAAATAACAACAGAAACCGCAACAGAGAGGTTTCAATGGAGCGCAGATCGGTCGATCTGTCAACCAGCTTCGAGAAGGACTACAAGAGACCAAAGCCCGAGGATTCAATGGAGGGCGGTCTTTACGGTAAGATCGAGCTTTAATCAATCAAATAACTCAAACAACGGCAGACTTTTGCCGTTGTTTTTTTAGGAAGTGATAATTTTGTCAACTATTGCTGCTGTTTCTACCCCAAATGCGGTGGGCGGTATAGCCGTTATCCGCATTTCGGGAGACAAGGCTTTAGATATCGCCGCAAAGGTGTTTACCCCCGTCGGCGGCAGGGCTGTGGCTGATATGAACGGCTACACCTGCGCTTATGGAATCGCCCACGACGGCGATGAGCGAATCGATGACTGTATTCTCACGGTGTTCCGTGCCCCTCACAGCTACACGGGCGAGGACACGGCTGAGATTTCCTGTCACGGCGGTCTGTACGTGTCGAAGCGTATTCTCAGGGCTATCCTCAAAAACGGCGCTGAGAACGCAGAGGGCGGCGAATTCACAAAGAGGGCTTACCTCAATGGAAAGCTCGACCTGACGCAGGCTGAGGCGGTCATGGACATTATCTCCGCAAAGGGCGAGACTGAGCTGAAAATGGCGGAGGCGCTCCGTGAGGGGGCGGCTTACAAAAAGGCGAGGAAGTGCTCGGATAAGCTGATGAAGATACTGGGAGACCTTGCGGCGTGGGCGGACTACCCCGAGGAGGATATCCCCGAGGTAGAGCCTGAGACTCTTATGAGCGAGCTGAGAGAGGTTCGGGCAGAGCTTGCGACGCTGGTGGAAAACTATGACAGCGGACGGATACTCCGTGAGGGGATCGCTACCGCCATCATTGGCAGACCGAATGTGGGAAAGTCCACGCTTTTCAACTGTCTCAGCGGCTGTGAGAGAAGTATCGTCACGGATATCGCCGGCACGACGAGGGATATCGTTGAGGAGTCTGTCCGTCTTGGCGACCTGACGCTGCGGCTTTCGGACACGGCAGGAATCCATGAAACGGATGATATCATCGAGGGTATCGGTGTGGATATGGCTGAAAAAATGATAGGATCTTCGGAGCTTGTCATTGCGGTTTTTGACGGAAGTTGTCCTCTCACGGCGGACGATTTGAAGTTAATAAACAAAATTAATAATAAAAAGTGTATTGCTGTGGTGAATAAAAATGATGTGTCGCAGCAGCTTGATGTAAAAGAATTATCAAAATATTTTATACATATTGTATATCTTTCAGCTAAGGAAAGCACAGGAGTTGACGTACTTGAAAAGGAGATAAATCAACTTTTTTCAATCAATGAGCACACCTTTGATAATGTGTCTGCCGCTAACGAGAGACAGAAAAGATGTATCGACAGTGCACTTGCTTCACTGGATGAGGCTGTATCAGCACTGGAAAGCGGTGAAATGCTGGATGCGGTAAATGTCATTATCGACGAAGCGGAACAGTCGATTCTCAGTCTCACCGGTGAGAAGATTACTGATGCTGTTGTAGATGAAGTGTTCTCACGGTTCTGTGTTGGAAAATAATGTTTCACGTGAAACATTGAGGAGGAATTTTTTTGTCATATAAAATGGGTGAATTTGATGTAGCCGTTGTGGGCGGAGGTCATGCCGGCGTTGAAGCTGCACTGGCTTCTGCAAGGCTCGGCTGCAAAACTGTTATGTTTACAATATCGCTTGACCAGATAGCAAATATGCCATGCAACCCCTCTATCGGCGGTACTGCAAAAGGCCATTTGGTGCGTGAAATCGACGCTTTGGGCGGTGAAATGGGTAAAGGCGCTGACAAGTGTTTCATTCAGAGCCGTATGCTCAACCGTGGAAAAGGGCCTGCGGTTCACAGTCTGAGAGTGCAGGCTGACCGTGTTAAATATCATAATTATATGAAGGATGTTTGTGAAACACAGGAAAATCTTTATGTGAAACAAGCAGATATTGCTGATGTAATTGTTGAGGATGGAAAAATTACGGGTGTAAGAACTACTCTCGGGGCTGAGTATTCGGTGAAGGCTGTGGTAATTGCGACGGGTACTTATTTAAAAGGAAAGATACATATTGGCGAAGTTTCATATGAAAGTGGTCCCGATTCAGCACTTCCCAGTACTAAATTATCCGACTCTCTGAGAGCTGCCGGAGTGGAATTACGCCGCTTCAAGACCGGTACACCGTGCCGTGTCAACAAAAGAAGTATTGATTTTGATGCTATGGAACGTCAGGATGGCGACGAGAAAATCGTACCGTTTTCATTTGAGACACCTGTTGACGGGCTTGAAAATCAGGTAAGTTGTTACGTGACTTATACAAATAGTAATACGCACGAAGTTATACTCTCGAACCTCGAAAGATCACCTTTATACTCGGGTAGAATAGAGGGAGTGGGGCCCAGATACTGTCCGTCTATCGAGGACAAAATTGTGAGATTTTCTGACAAGCCACGTCACCAGTTATTCGTAGAACCAATGGGATTATCAACAGAGGAGTACTATTTGCAGGGAATGTCGTCGTCGCTGCCGGAGGACGTGCAGCTTGCATTTCTCAGGACAATAAAGGGACTTGAAAAAGTGGAGATCATGCGACCGGCCTATGCTATTGAATACGACTGCTGCAATCCCAACGAGTTGCTTCCGACACTGGAGTTCAAAAAGGTGCAGGGACTTTACGGCGCAGGACAGTTCAACGGAAGCTCAGGCTACGAGGAGGCTGCTGCTCAGGGGCTTGTTGCCGGAATCAATGCAGCTTTAAAGGTTCAGGGCAAAGAACCGCTTATTCTCGACCGTGCCAGCTCTTATATCGGCACTCTTGTTGACGATTTGGTCACGAAAGGCTGCTCCGACCCCTATAGAATGATGACCTCACGCAGCGAATATCGCCTTATTTTGCGTCAGGACAACGCAGATCAGCGACTTACGCCCATCGGTTACAAGCTGGGGCTTATCTCTCAGGAGCGCTATGACAGGCTTCAAATTAAGCTGGAGCTTATCAAAAATGAGCTTGAACGAGTGAAAAAGACCAATATTTCGCCAAATCCTGAGCTTAATGCTTACCTTGAAGCCATTGGAACTTCGCCAATGTCTACTGGATGCAAGCTGGCTGATCTCATTCGCCGTCCGCAGGTTAAATATGATGAACTCGCTCCGTTCGATGTTTCACGTGAAACACTTCCCGATGATGTGTGCGAGCAGGTGGAGTTGCAGATTAAATATGAGGGCTACATCTCCAAGCAGATGGACCAGATCGAACAGGTACGCAAATTAGAGTCGAAGAAATTGCCAGAAAGTACGGATTATAGCCAAATTCGGGGACTTCGTCTTGAAGCTGCGGAGAAGCTGAACAAGATAAAACCGCTTTCAATCGGTCAGGCTTCACGCATTTCGGGCGTTTCACCTGCGGATGTTTCCATGCTCGTTGTGTGGTTACACAGCCGGAAAGGGGAGAATAATGCTTCCGAATTATGATTTTTGTGCCGAGCAATTTGAGAAATATGGACTTGAATTGACCGAAACTGTCTACAAAAAGTTCGATATTTATGCGAATTTTCTCGTTGAGTACAATAAAAATGTTAATCTCACAGCTATTACTGAGCCAAAGGAGATATTGTTTAAGCACTTCATCGACAGCGTTCTTATGCTGAAATATACCGATATTTCGGACAATTCTTCAATTATTGATGTGGGAACGGGTGCCGGATTTCCCTCCGTTCCTCTTAAAATTTACAATGATTCGCTGAATATCACGCTCCTTGACAGCCTCAACAAGCGCATTACTTTCCTTGAACAGCTCTGCGATAAGTTGGACATCGAAGCTGGGTTCATTCACGGCCGTGCAGAGGATATCTCAAAACTTCCAGAATATCGGGAAAAATTCGATGTTTCATGTGCACGTGCTGTTGCAAATATGGCTCTGCTTAGTGAGTTGTGTATCCCGTTTGTAAAGGTTGGCGGTATGTTTGTAGCGATGAAAGGTCCGAATGAGGATATTTCGCTGGGAAACAACGCTGTTTCGCTGCTTGGCGGCAATGTTTCACATGAAACAAACTATCAGTTGGAGGACGAACAGCGAAAAATTGTTATCGTAAGTAAAATTTCGCAGACTCCGACAAAATATCCGAGAAACAGCAGTCAGATCAAGAAAAAGACGCTGTAAATTGCTCGCAATATGACGAAAAATCCCTTGAAATGCCGTATTTCAGGGGATTTTTTTAGTGGCTTGTATTTCCGATAGGGTGTAGAATTGAGTTATAATAATTCAATTTGGAGGTTAAAAAATGGCAGGTTTTTTGAATTTTACTAAGGAAAGGCAGATAAACAAGGTCATCGAGGTGGACGTGGCGGATATTGTTCCCAACCCTTATCAGCCACGAAACAGCTTCACGGATGCCGATATTTCGTCACTTGCGGACTCCATCGCTCAGAATGGTATCCTACAGCCCCTTTCGGTGAGAAAAATCGGTGACAAATATGAGCTCATAGCAGGGGAGCGCCGACTGAGAGCCGCTAAAAACTGCGGATTTACCGTTGTTCCGTGCATTGTCCACGATATAAGTGACCGAAATTCCGCAATTCTCGCCCTTGTGGAGAATATTCAGCGTGAGGATTTGTCGTTCTTCGATGAGGCTATTGCCATCGAAAAGCTCATAAATTACTACGGAATGACGCAGGAGGACGCCGCCGCAAAGCTGGGAAAGGCGCAGAGTACCATTGCAAATAAGCTGAGGCTTCTTCGGCTGACAGATGAAGAACGACAGCTCATTGTTACAAATTGCCTTACAGAGCGCCATGCGAGGGCACTTTTGAAGCTGGGAAGTGCTGAAGATAGGCTGAATGTCCTTGAAAAAGTTGTAAATAATCATCTGAATGTGGAGCGCACCGAGAAGCTGGTGGACGACTACATAGGGCAGGAAAAGGTCAAACAGAGCTACAAAAAGCGGTCAAAGGTGTTCCAAAATGTCAAGATTTTTGTGAATACTATCAATAAAGCAGTTGAGACTATGCAGGCTGCCGGGATCTCTGCGGATTCTAAAAAGATACAGAGTGAGGATTATATTGAGTACCGTGTGAGGATACCGATACAGAAAAAGGCTTGATATAGCCGTTTGTCGAATATTATTGTATAATGTTTCATGTGAAACAATGGGGTTATACTTATATGAATTAGGAAAGTTATTTTTTCGGTCAGGCCGAGGGGGACACTTGCGAAACAGCCGTAAAGCATAGCTTTGCTTACTTTACTACCTTTTAGGGAGGGCTTTGCCCTCCCTCGTACACCCTCCTACCAGAGAGGTCTACACTTCCTAACAGGAACGATGACCCTCTGTCACTTCGTGACATCTCCCTACACTGTAGGGAGTCACCCTGGACTCTGGTGTAGTGCGGCTTCGCCGCTTTTTATTTTTTATTAGAGCTAAAATGTTTCATGTGAAACATTTTTTTGAAATTTCGGCAGTTTTTTCGCCCCAACATATTTACAAGAACAGCAGAAAGTGATATAATAGTAAAAGAATCCCTTGAAAGGAAGATACTATGGGCACAATATTTGCTGTCGCTAACCAGAAAGGCGGCGTAGGAAAAACTACTACAGTTATCAATATTTCGGCATATCTCGGCTCTCGTGGCTTCAAGGTGCTGTGTGTTGACTCCGACCCTCAGGGCAACACAACTACAGGCTTCGGCATTAAAAAGAAGTCGGTCAGCAGTTCAACTTATGACGTTCTCACGGGAAAGACCCGTATTCAGGACGCTGTTGTGGAGACCGAATGTGAGAATGTTTCTATCGTTCCCGCTACGGAAGCCCTCGCAGGCGCTGAGATCGAGCTTGCAAACAACGATAACAGAGTGAACAGGCTGAAAATGCAGCTTCTGACCATCAAAGATCAGTACGATTATATTTTCATCGACTGTCCGCCTGCACTCGGCACTATCACCATCAACAGCCTTGTTGCCTGCGATAAGGTCTTTGTTCCGATGATCGCTGAGTTCTATGCACTCGAAGGTCTGTCACAGCTTGTAAATACAGTTAAAATTGTTAAAAATAACTACAATCCTGCTCTGGAAATAGGCGGTATCCTCTTTACCATGTTCGACGGCAGACTTAACGTTGCCAACGACGTTGTTACCGAGGTCGAGAAGTATTTCCCGAATAAGGTGTTCAAGACGAAGATACCGAGAAATGTGCGTATTTCCGAAGCTCCCAGCCACGGAAAGCCTGTCATGTATTACGACAAGTCCTCTAAAGGCTCTGTTGCTTATGAGATGGTTTGCCACGAAATGCTCGGCGAACCTCTTGAACTTCCGCCGAAAAAGCGCAGAGGTATCTTCAATTTCAAGAAGAATAAAGAATAAAATTGTTCAAGCAAATATAGTGGAAAGGAGTAATTCGGATTTCCGAATGTATGTTTTATGGCAAAAAATCTGGGTTCAGGTCTTGACTTCCTTTTCAGTGACAATACAAGCGAGGTGCAGGTGAAGAAAACTCTCAGGACTTCTGAGATTGAGCCGAACCGTGACCAGCCACGTAAGGTGTTCAGCGATGAGGCTATTCAGGCGCTTGCCGATTCCATCCGTGAGCACGGTATGCTGCAGCCTATCCTCGTCCGTCCTATCGGCGGCGGCTATCAGATAGTTGCAGGCGAGCGCAGATGGCGTGCGGCTCGTATGCTCGGTCTGGACGAAGTACCTGTCAATATCCGTGAACTGAGTGATCTGGAGACTATGCAGATCGCAATTATTGAGAATCTCCAGCGTGAGAACCTCAATCCAGTGGAAGAAGCCGCAGGATATAACGAGCTCATTGAAAAGTATGGCATGACACAGGAAAAAGTGGCAAAGATGGTGGGACGTTCCCGAAGCGCAGTTGCCAATTCTGTGAGAATTCTTTCACTCCCCGAAAGAGTGCTGAAAATGGTCGAGAACGGCGATATTTCCGCAGGTCACGCCCGTGCACTCCTTGCCTTTGAGGATGAGGAAATGCTCATTGCAACGGCTCTGAAAGCGGCTGACGGCGGTCTTACGGTGCGTCAGGTTGAAAAGGCGGCACAGAAGTCCTCGGATGACAGCGGAAGTGCACCGAAGTCCAATAAGAAGATCGATAACTACTTTGTGGAAATGGAGCTTTCTCTGCATGAGAGACTGGGACGCAAGGTAAAGGTCGATTACGGCAGGAATAAGGGTGCGCTTATTTTAGAGTTTTACGATAAGGAAGACCTTGCGGCGCTGGCTGAAAAGCTCGCAAAGGAAGAATAAAAAGCGGCGAAGCCGCATAATAGTGGGATTCCAAAGGGTGACTCCTAACAGGAGCGACGACTCTCTGTCACTTCGTGACATCTCCCTGTACTATAGGGAGTCACCCCACAGCGTGGGGAGATGTCAGCGTAGCTGACAGAGGGGCTGGGGCGGTTAGCCTATATTCCCTTTGGCGGAGGGTGATCGAGGGAGGCTGAGCCTCCCTAACAAAGTAGTGAGACAAGCAAAGCGAAGTCTCACGGCTGTTCCGTATTCACCACCGTCCAGCCTAAAATACAAAATCAATTAACATAAGGAGAAATAAAAAATGATAGACATTAAGCTCATAAGAACTAATCCCGAATTAGTCAAGGAGAACATCAAGAAGAAGTTCCAGGACGAGAAGCTCGAACTGGTCGATAAGGTAGTTGCTCTCGACGAGGAGTACAGAAAGACCAAGACCGAGTGCGACAGCCTGCGTAACGTCCGCAAGGTGAGAAGCAAGGAGATAGGCGGTCTTATGGCTAAGGGGCTCAAGGACGAGGCTGAAAAGGCTAAGGCAGAGGTTTCAGAGCTGGGCGAGAAGCTGACCGAGATGGAGGCTCTCGAAACTAAGCTGGAGGGCGAGATCAAGGAGATCATGATGGTCATTCCTAACATCATCGACGACAGCGTTCCGATAGGCAAGGACGACAGCGAGAACGTTGAGGTCGAGAAGTTCGGCGAGCCTGCTGTGCCTGATTTTGAAGTGCCTTACCACGTTGACATCATGGAAAAGGTCAACGGTATCGACATCGACAGCGCAAGAAGCACCAGCGGCAACGGTTTCTACTACCTCAAAGGCGATATCGCACAGCTCCAGTCCTGTATTCTCTCTTACGCAAGAGATTTCATGATCGACAAGGGCTTCACATACTACATTCCGCCATTCATGATTAGAAGTGCCGTAGTTACGGGCGTTATGAGCTTTGACGATATGGCAAACATGATGTACAAGATCGAGGGCGAGGATCTTTACCTCATCGGTACTTCCGAGCACTCCATGATAGGTAAATTCATTGACACTATCCTCCCCGAGACCGACCTCCCACAGACACTTACAAGCTATTCTCCGTGTTTCCGTAAGGAAGTAGGCTCAAAGGGCATTGAGGAGCGTGGCGTTTACCGTATTCACCAGTTTGAGAAGCAGGAAATGGTCGTTGTCTGCAAGCCTGAGGAGTCAATGGACTGGTTCCACAAGCTCTACAGCTACACTGTTGAATTCTTCCGCACTCTCGATATCCCTGTTCGTACACTGGAATGCTGTTCGGGCGATCTGGCTGACCTGAAAGTCAAGTCCATCGACGTTGAAGCATGGTCACCACGTCAGAAGAAGTATTTCGAGGTTGGAAGCTGTTCAAACCTCGGTGATGCACAGGCTCGCCGTCTGAGCATCAGAGTAAAGGGTGAGGACGGAAACAAGTACTTCCCGCACACCCTCAATAACACCGTTGTAGCGCCTCCGAGAATGCTCATTGCGTTCGTTGAGAACAATCTCAACGAGGACGGCTCTATCCGTATTCCAAAGGCTCTCCAGCCTTATATGCGTAAGGAAATTATCAAGGTTCCCGAGAAGAAGTAATAATGCACACGGCGCACTTCGGTGCGCCGTTTTTTTGCTGAAAAATGTATAGTATAAACAGCACGGGCGCTCGGAAAGCGCCCCTACAAACGATATCTATGTCTTATCACGTAGGGGCGAGTTCCGCTCGCCCGTCAATTTGTTTTTATGCTTCAGTTTTCAACATCTCCCGGCGGCAATGTTGAAAAAACAGCGTAAGATCAGGAAATACTCTCATCCGACTTTTCAACATATGCGGCGTGAAATGTTGAAAAGTCGGGATAAAACAAAAGTGCGGTACATACAATACGTACCGCACTTTTGCTGTTAGAGAGTAGAGAAATGTTTAGCTCTGACGATCTGAGGTCGGTGCTTCGTCGCCCCACTTAGCAGCCGTGCAAAGGCTGAGAGTCGTCATTCCGATCCCACCGCAGATCATAACTGTGACAAAAATTCCAACCATTGTTTTTCACCTCTTTCATGTTTTCTGGACTTTTTTCCAACTATTCTCGTTCACGTTCATATCTTTCTGTATATTAATTATAACACATACAGTTAAACAATGTTTAAAGAATATGTGAATAATTACTTAATAAATATGTATCACAAGGGGAAAGGGGATGTGGGGATACCGCCGTTACTGGAAGGTACAACGGCGGCATCACCCTGAGGCAATACCGCACAAAGACCGCCTGACGGCTTTGTATTGAATCTGCTTGCATATTTTCCGCCATCTTGCACAGAAATTCCTTGACATACGACAGTATGCCTGCGGAATTTCTATACAATCTGACAAAAAATCTGACGGCGCATCTTCAACACAATCTTTGTGCGGTATTGCCTAAATCATTTGTCTTTTTTTCTTGTTTTCACTTATATTATAAGCCTCTTTCCTTAAAATAACCTTGAAAAATTCTACATCTGATAATATTTTTCTCTTATATTACAATTTGTTATTATTATCATCGCCCCACTTGGCAGCAGTACAGAGACACATGGTAAAAACTCCCATAGTTCCGCCGAAAAGCGTGCCTAACACAAATCCGAGCATATTATCACCCCTTGTATAGTATGCTCATTTGGTGGAGGATGTAAACAAAAAGACCTAATATTTATAACTATATTCACAAAGTAATTTACCTATTGCTGCGCTGTTATTGCTACATAGCAAGTCACTTAATATTGTGATGAGTTTAATAAATGGTAATTTGAACACCTTTGCTTCATCTGCAATAATATGAGGATGAATTGCTTTTTATCAGTAAATCCCATAGTTAGATAACGTAATATAGCTGAATACATAGATAAAAGAATTAATTTAATCAATGCTGTTAAAATATAAAAATATGAATTTAGGGTCGACAAAATGGTAATATTATGATATTATGAAGATACATTAAAGAACGTTCTTGAAAGAAAAAATTTATTTATGAAAGGAACTGTTACCTATGGCATCAGTAACAACGAGGATCAATAATATTAAACTGCCTCAAAACAAGAACATTAGTTCATCATGGTTTAAAAAAGAAATATATTATGATGATAAAGAACTGTTTGATTATGGAATCTTACATGGCAGCGTTATCGGTACTGTTGTGGATTATCTAACAAGATTTTCATTCGGCACACCTGTTGAAAAAGCATTTTCTGCTACTATTCGTGGTGCTATAATCGCCGAAATGTACGCAAGTCAATATAGTTTTTTAAAATTCTTTAAAGGTGCTTATTCAAAAGCCCTTGATTATTTAAATAATATAAAAGGATTAGATGAAAATTCTGTTTTTTATGCTTGTAAACTAATTGAATATAACGTGTGGGCTAAAAATCCAATTGGTGCTATAAATGCCTTTTTAAATATGTCAGAATATGAACCGGATAATGCAACAATTCAAGATATTATAACAATGATTAATCGGAACAAACGATTTTTTGAATCCTATGGACCTTTGATAAGTAATGGATTCACATTTGAACCTCCTAATGCAAGTGAAGAAGAAAGTATGAGATTTCAACTTGAAAAAAATTTTAATTTTGGAGGATATACTCCAACTGTTGATTGTGGTGATGGTGACTTTTTAACCAATGATACTATATGGGATTTGAAAGTATGTAAAGATCCCTCAATTAAAATAAATTCTCGATTGCAAGTAGTAATGTATTGGATAATGGGTCAGCATTCAAAACAAGAAAAATTTAAAAATATAACCAAAGTTGGGATTTACAATCCACGCTGTAATATATCCTATATTCTTGATATTGAGAAAATTCCTAAAACTACAATTAAATATATAGAAGATAAAATAATATGCTATAACCAAACCAATTTCACTATGAGTACCAACGTGTCACACTGAGTCACACAAAAATTCCGATTCCACGGGGCTTTTTGGTGGTAGAAAGCTCAAAAACAGCGTAACTGCGCTGTTCTAAAAATTCAAGCATTTTGAAGATTTTTGGTAGAAAGTCGGTAGAAAACCAGCGAGACAAAAGTTGGTAGAAACTTGGTAGAAGCCGAAAACAACCCTAAAACGGTAGAAAGCCTGTTGACAAAGCAAATTGAATAATGGACAATAGCGGACGGTGTTTCATAACAGAAGCGCTGTCCGCTATTTTTATGCCTAAAAATTGAATATTGCACATCGCTTCTCACTGAGCCTGTATGCAAGCAGGTCGCTGAGGGGCTTTTTATTTCAGATGAAACTTGTCAAGGAGGTCTTTCTATGCCGAACCCCACACAAATCAACTTACCAAGGATAGATTACAATTTCAAGTCAGAAGCTTGCATTCCGGTACTTACCGTCATGCTCAACAAGGTCGATAAGGACTATTCCACCGTTGATGAGCTGTGCGACCATGATGAACTGTCGAAGTTCACCCGTGATGAGATCGAAAAAGCTGTGACAGATCTGAACCGCAGAAAATTCCTCCTGAAAGTGGATAAGCCGTATGGTTGTGTTTATGCGGTAAATAAGCTGTACATAG
>JAFVBU010000315.1 GCA_017479805.1 Ruminococcus sp. | reverse complement strand
GGCAAGGCTAAGAAGGTTTACGCTACCAACGATCCCGAGCTCGTTATCGTTGACTACAAGGATGACGCTACTGCTTTCAACGGCGAAAAGAAGGGTACTATCGCTGGTAAGGGCGTTATCAACAACAGAATGACCAACTTCATGTTCAAGATGCTCGAAAAGGAAGGCGTTCCTACTCATCTCGTTGAGGAAATCAGCGACCGTGAAACTATCGTTAAGAAAGTCTCCATCGTTCCTCTTGAAGTTATCATCAGAAACGTTGCAGCAGGCAGCTTCTCAAAGAGAATGGGCGTTGAAGAAGGCAAGCAGCTCCTCTGCCCTATCCTTGAGTACAGCTACAAGAACGACGACCTGGGCGATCCTTTCATCAACGACTACTACGCTCTCGCTCTCGGTATCGCCACTAAGGAAGAACTGGACACCATCGCTAAGTACGCTTTCAAGGTAAACGAGTTCATGGTAAAGTTCTTCAAGGGTCTTAACATCGACCTCATCGACTTCAAGATCGAATTCGGTAAGACTTCCGACGGCACTATCATCCTCGCTGATGAGATCTCTCCCGATACCTGCCGCTTCTGGGACAGCACAACTCACGAAAAGCTGGACAAGGACCGCTTCCGCAGAGATATGGGCGGCGTAGAAGAAGCATATCAGGAAATCATGAAGAGACTTATGGGAGAATAACAGCATGGGCGGATTTTTCGGTGCAGCATCTAAAAATGACTGCGTGACCGACGTTTTCTTCGGCACAGACTATCATTCACACCTCGGCACAAGACGAGGCGGTATGACTTCCTATTCCGATGACTGCGGATTCCAGAGAAATATCCACAGTATCGAGAATTCCCCTTTCCGTACCAAATTTGAGGACGACGTTGTAAGGATGAAAGGCAGGCTTTGTATCGGCTGTATCAGCGATACAGACCCTCAGCCTATCCTTGTCCGCTCAAAAATGGGACTTTACGCTGTTTGCTCAGTTGGCATAATCCGCAATGCAGAGGCTCTCGTTGACGAGCTTCTGGAAAAGGGCTGCGCTAACTTTGAGACCATGAGCAGCGGAAAGATAAACTCAGGCGACCTCATCGGCGCTCTTATCGCTCAGAAGGACACCTTCGTTGACGGTATCCGCTACGCTCAGAGCAAGATAGAGGGTACTATGTCCCTTATCATACTGACTAAGGACGGCATTATTGCTGCCCGTGACGAGTTCGGCAGACTTCCTATCATCATCGGCAAGCGCTCCGACGGCTTCTGCCTTTCAACAGAATCCTTTGCATTCCAGAAGCTGGGCTACAGCACCTACAAGGAGCTTGAAGCAGGCGAGATAGTCAAGCTCACCGCTGACGAGTGCCAGCAGCTTGCAGCAGGCGATCCCTCAAAGATGAAGATATGCACATTCCTCTGGACCTACTACGGCTATCCGAATGCTGTATATGAGGGTGTGAACGTTGAGGTCATGCGTACACGCAACGGCGAGATAATGGCTGAAAATGATATAAACGCAGGAAAGCTCCCTGACGTTGACTATGTATGCGGCGTGCCTGATTCGGGTACTCCACACGCTATCGGCTATGCAAACAGAAGCGGTATCCCCTTTGCAAGACCTTTCATCAAGTACACTCCTACATGGCCTCGCAGCTTCATGCCTACAAACCAGACCATGAGAAATCAGGTGGCTAAGATGAAGCTCATACCCGTTCATGAGCTTATCGAGGGCAAACGTCTTCTCTTTGTGGATGACAGTATCGTAAGAGGTACACAGATGAGGGAAACTGTTGAATTCCTGTACGAAAACGGCGCTAAGGAAGTACATATGCGTTCTGCCTGTCCGCCTATCATGTACGGCTGCAAATACCTTAACTTCTCAAGGAGCCACTCCGAGCTGGAGCTTATCGCAAGACAGATAATCGACGAATTCGAGGGCGCTGAGGGTGTTAAGTATCTCGCTGAGTACAGCGATACCAATACCGAAAGAGGAAAGCGTATGCGTGATGAGATATGCCGCAGACTGAAGCTGACCTCACTGGAATTCCAGTCGCTCCCCGGCAAGGTAAAGGCTGTTGGCATTGACAGATGCAAGCTCTGCACCTACTGCTGGGACGGAAACGAATAATCAATTCATAATTCATAATGCATAATGCATAATTGTTTCTTGTTGAAATAGTGCGGGCGGCGAAACGCCGCCCCTACAAGGATCTTATATAATTATGAATTATGAATTAAGCATTATGCATTAAATACATGGAGGATTTTAATATGAACAACAGTTTTTCCGAAAGCTACAAGAAGGCAGGCGTTGACGTTACCGCAGGCTATAAGTCTGTCGAGCTTATGAAAGAGCATATCGCCAGAACTATGATAAAGGGCACTCTTTCAGGTATCGGCGGCTTCGGCGGTCTCTTTGAGCTGGACATGACAGGTATCAGCAAGCCTGTTCTCGTTTCGGGTACTGACGGCGTTGGTACTAAGATCAAGATCGCTTTCATCATGGACAAGCATGATACTGTCGGTATCGACTGCGTTGCCATGTGCGTCAACGATATCATCTGCTGCGGCGCTAAGCCTCAGTTCTTCCTCGATTATATCGCCTGCGGAAAGAATTATCCCGAAAAGATAGCTTCCATCGTATCAGGCGTTGCTGAGGGCTGCGTACAGGCTCAGTGCGCTCTTATCGGCGGCGAAACTGCCGAGCACCCGGGTCTTATGCCCGAGGATGAGTACGACCTTGCAGGCTTCTCTGTAGGTGTTGTTGATAAGGACAAGATCCTCCGGCCCGATACTCAGAAAGCAGGAGATGTGCTTATCGCTATAAAGTCCAGCGGTGTTCATTCCAACGGCTTCTCCCTCGTAAGAAGCGTATTCGACGTAAACGAGCAGAACCTTGCAATACACTTCGACGATCTGGGCGCTACCCTCGGTGAGACTCTCCTCACTCCTACACGTATCTACGTAAAGGCTGTAATGAGCCTGCTTGACGCTGTAAAGGTGAAGTCCATATCTCATATCACAGGCGGCGGCTTCTATGAGAACATCCCACGTTCACTTCCAAAGAACCTTGCTGCTAAAATCGAAAGAAACGCTGTACAGGTACTGCCTATCTTCGACCTCATCAAGAGATCGGGCGATATCCCCGAGCGTGATATGTTCAATACCTTCAACATGGGCGTTGGCATGGTAGTTTCTGTTGACAAGAACGACGCTGACAAGGCTGTTGCTGCTATCAAGGCAGCAGGCGAGGACGCTTACATCCTCGGCGAGCTTGTTGAATCAGAAGAAGGCGTTATCATCTGCTGATCTGCTTTCTCACGGTGTCAGGTGTCAGTTATCCTGACCCTGACACCTTTTATTATATATAAGTAAGTCCTCAGCATTTTTCTGTACCGTCAGCACCGCACTACTTTCTGCTTACTGCTTACTGATCTCTTTACTCACAAAGGAGTGGTTTCCATGAAAGTTAAAAAAGCCATTTTGCCCATACTGTGTACTGCGGCTGTATGTGCTTATCCCGTGTACACCCTTGCCGCACCTCTGATACCTATGGACTACTGTCCCGATAATGTCATAGACTGCTTCGACGTTATCGAAGTCCGCAAGCAGGGAACTTCAAAGGACGAGATGCAGAGCGTGCAGGACTACGTCCTCGGCAGGTCTAAGAAGTCCTCCACGGACAAAGGCAGTTCAACGGATAATCCCTATGTGCCCGATGAAGTGCCCATCGATGAAAGCTGTATCCTCGAACCAAAGGGAACAGTCCACACAGGCGAGGGAACTTTCTACGGCGGCGGCTATACAGGCGGTCACGCTATGCTCGACCCCGTTTCCCACGATTACTGGATAGTTGCAATGAACCATTCCGACTACAACGAGGCTCAGCTTGCAGGGGCTTACCTTGAAGTCACAGGCGAGCTGGGTACTATACATATGCTGGTAACAGACGAGCTCCCCGAGGGCAAAAAAGGCGACCTCGACCTGTTCACCGACGCTTTTCCACTTATCGCTCCCGTGGAAAAGGGCAGAGTTCCCGTAAGCTGGAAGATAATCCCCCTTGATTCCGCCGAGGATGCGCCTGTCTCCTACAAGTACAAGACGGGAACTACAGAATTCTGGTGCGGTGTGCAGGTGAGAAACCACCGCTACCCCATCACAAAGCTGGAGTACCTTGACGAAAACGGCGAATTTGTGGAGATTCCACGCCGTCCCTACAATTACTTTGAATCCCGTGACATGGGAAAAGGTCCTTTCACCTTCCGTATAACCGATATTTACGGTCAGGTCATTATTGATAAGGACATTCCCCTTTCCTACGACGATGAAGAAATAATCGAAGGACACGTGCAGTTCCCCGAATAAAGAAGAAGCTATGAACGGATATATCGTCTATTGGACGCAGGAGCAGATGAAGAAGCTGGAAAAGGCAGGGGACAAGGGTCCGCTCCGTGTGATTTACGGCAGTCAGCACACCGCTATGCCGTCCATAACCTCCGTCAGAAAGGGAGATATAATATTTCCCGTGACCCTTATCAAAGGCGAGCTGTACGCTGTAGGGCGGCTTCCTGTGGAAAATATAGAGGCCGCTTTCCACTACACCATGCGAGAGCTTGGCAAAAGACATTCCGCACTCATCCCCGACGGTTGGCTTGAACGCTCTCAGGGCTTAAAAGGCACTTTTCTGCAAACCTCACGAGGAATAATGGGATATGAGGGAGATGTCACGCTCCCCGATGATATACACACTGTCTACGATGCTGAGGAACTGACAGAAAAGCCTCATCTCAAGCATCAGGAGCCTGTTACCTGCTGTGCGGCGCTGGCGGCAAGCGGTGAGCACGGCTCGGAGATAGCTTTGCGCCTCATTCCCCATGAGACTGTACTTTCTCTGCGCTTCGGCAAGACGGATAAGTCCGCCAAGCCGCTGAAACTGAACAAAGACGGCGTGCTTACCTCTGTATCCCTTGCCTGCTTTGTCCGCAGAATGAGCAGGGATACATTTGAAATTTTTGAAAAGATATTTAATGGGTGATCTGAACATGAAAGTTGAACTTACTGATATTATCTGGGCAGTTTTGTCCATGTTCATCGTCGGCTATTCCTTTCTGCACGGATGGCTGATATACGGGCTGATACTGATATACGTGCTCATGGCTCTGCTCTTTTTCGGTCACATCGCAGTGATAAGGGCAAGACTGTCACGAAGCAAGCCTGTCTACGGCACTGTTATCGACTACCACGAAAGAGACAAGGGACAGCATTTTTACCCTGTGGTCTCCTATACCACCGAGGAGGATCGTGATATCACTTCCACCTACACGGTGCAGGACAAAAAAATGCGCTACGAATTAAGAAGCGACGTTATGATATGCTATGACCCCGAAGACCCTATGTTCTTCTACTTTCCCGACCGTGAGAGCGACCTCACAAAGGAGTATACCCGTGCTATATTCATCGGCGGTGCTGTTGCCCTGATACTCCTCATAGTCGCTCAGACAAGGTGAAAGGGGCGGAAATATGGCATTTTTCATAACTCTCGGAGCTATACTCATTCTCCTCGGCGCACTGGTCTGCCGAAGCTACAGGATGAAGTTTTCGGAATATCACAGCTATACCGCCGAGGTGCTGGGCTTCCGTTCGGAATTTGAAGCGGCGGACTGCGGCGACAGAGAGCTTCTCTGCGCTGTCGTGGACTATAAGAACGGCGAGGAAACTGTCCGTGCAAGCCATGAACGCTTCATCCCTGCCGAGGAAATGCCCTGTCAGAGAGGAGACAGTATCTCTGTACTGGTCGCTCCCGACATCCCCGATAAATTCCTGTTTACCGACGAGATAAAGGGGACTTCGCCCTTTGGTGCGGCAATGGTCATAGGCGGAGCGCTGACGGTGGTGTTCCACATTATATGGGGAGCATTATTTTAAAAAAATAAAAAGCGGCGAAGCTATGCTTTACGGCTCTTTCTCAATTACTCCCCTCGGCTTGACCAACGAAATAATTAACAATATAGGAGGTAACTGAACCAATGAAAAATATAGTTGTACTGGTTTCGGGCGGCGGAACTAATCTTCAAGCCCTCATAGATGCCGAAAAAAGCGGCATTATTCAGGGTGGAAAAATAACCTGCGTCATTTCCTCAAAGGATGGCGTATACGCTCTGGAACGTGCAAATAACAATAACATCCCCACAAGAGTCATACCAAGAAAAGAATACTCCGACAGCGTAAGCTACAGCAAGGCCATCCTTGATGCGCTGAACGAGGAAAAAGCCGACCTTGTGGTGCTTGCTGGCTTTATGACCATCCTTGACGAATGTGTCACAAAAGCCTATGCATACAAGATAATCAACGTTCACCCTGCGCTTATACCGTCATTCTGCGGCGAGGGCTACTACGGACTTAAAGTCCACGAAGCCGCTCTTGCCTACGGTGTAAAGGTCAGCGGTGCTACTATCCATTTCGTCAACGAGGAAGCCGACGCAGGCGCTATTATCCTGCAAGGCACTGTTGAGGTGCAGAAGGACGACACTCCCGAGGTTCTCCAGAGACGTATCATGGAAAATGTTGAGTGGAAGCTGCTTCCAAAGGCTGTATCACTGTTCTGTCAGGATAAAATCGAAATTGTTGACGGCAAGGCTTATGTGATATGAACAGGGAAACAAGCTGCTCATATTTCGGACTGTCTGCCATAGCATGAGCTGTGGTAATGGTATTCTTCGTATTGTTTCTGTTTCAGAGGTCTCCGTTTTTTCTGATCATCGTTATTGCTGCCGCCATTGCAGCTCTCATCTTCTTTTTCTCAAAGGAAGGCTATATCGCAGGTGACAACGGCGTTACATTCTGGAGATTCATTTTTCTTCGCAGACATTTCGACTACAGCTCCATACGCTCTGCGGACATAAAGGTCATAAACGGCGGAAACTACAGAGGTACAATGAGCTTCAAATTTGTACTGACGCTCTGTACAGACAGCGGAAAATACCGATTCTATGAGGAAACTCATGGTGCATACAGCTATTCTCTGCGTAAAGACGACGAAAGCAAACAGGCTCTCCTTGAAAATTCAGACCTTATGCGTCTGAAAAATTACATCGAGGAGCGCATACAGAAATAATCAACTATCATCAGAAAATAATTCTCGTTTTTAATAAAGGAGGTTATTTATGAAATTAAAGCAATATAGATGTCCTAATTGTAACGGAATTATTGAACCTAATTTTGAGCAAGCAAGAATTATATGTCCACATTGTAACTCTTGGTTTTTACCCTCAAAATTTGATAAAAAGAAGAAAAAGGTAAAAAAAGAATCCAAAAATATAAAAGTAGAGCATCATTATACAGAGAGCAAATATATCCATACAAGACATACTGATGATGCAGAGGTAATAAAAGCCCAAACCGAAGCCTTTGGAACAAAAGTAATGGTTATATTTTGTATTGTACTTTCAAGTTTATTTTTTATAGGAATACCTTTTTTCTTTTGGATTGATGATAAAAATGATGAAAAAAAAGCTGAATCATCAAAGACCATTGCAATTGAAAATGGCTTGATTCCCGTTGGTTCAAGTAGCTACAGTTTAATTGGACAAGACTATCAAGCTGTACAAGCACATTTTGAATCCGCTGGATTCAAAAACATAAAACTACAGAAATTAAATGATGAAAAACTAAAGTTTTGGACATCGGGTGAAGTAGTATCTATTACAATTGAAGGAGATAGTTCTTTTACCAGAGATGACTATTTTTCTCCAGATTCAACAGTGTACATATCTTATCATTAAGGTAATAAAAACAGCACTATATTATCAGATTTGTTTGCCATAAACAAGCAAATTATTGTAGGGAACGCCGCCCTCGGCGTTCCACGGTGAACCGATAATATTTGCCGTATATGAATTGTTATTAAACAGTTCATGTAATAAAAGTGCACTCCATATGTATTATGTAAAAAATGGAACGCCGAGGGCGACGTTCCCTACAGATTATTATTTCTAATTATAGAAGTAACTTTCATGAGTGAAACTAAAATGAATATCGAAAAACTCAAAGACAAACAAACCATCCAAAAGCTCTTTCTCTGCTTCTGGATGTATGCCGTCCTCGGATGGCTTTATGAGGTGTTCCTCGAAGTGGTGGTTTACCACTGGGGCTTCACCAACAGAGGAGTGCTTTTCGGTCCTTACTGCCCTGTTTACGGTGTGGGCGCAATGGCTTTCCTGCTGTGCTTCGGCAAGATAATGGAGCACAGGAAAGAGGGAAATGCCGCTGTAAAGTACCTGCTCCGACCGCTTGTTATTTTCGTCGGGTGCATGGCTGTGGCTACACTTATCGAGCTGGTCACCAGCTACATTCTTGAATTTTTCACGGGCACATGGCCGTGGACTACCTACGCCGACTACAAGTACAATTTTCAGGCAAGGATAGCACTTTCCACTTCCCTGCGCTTCGGTCTGGGAGGTACGTTCTTCCTATATATCGTCCAGCCTTTCTACGATTGGCTGCTCTCAAAGCCTTCACGCAAGGCTGTAAATATGATAGCATTGGCTGTCCTGATAATCATTATCATGGACTGTATATATACTTTCTTCATTAAGTAAAGGAGTAATAACTATGAAAAAACTTGATCTTGCACAGGAACTCAGCTCAAACGCATACCCCGGCAGAGGTATCGTTATCGGTAAGTCCGCTGACGGTAAGTATGCCGTAACTGCTTATTTCATCATGGGCAGAAGCGAAAACAGCCGCAACCGTGTATTCGTCGAGGACGGCGAGGGCATACGCACTCAGGCTTTTGCCCCGAGCAAGCTGACCGATCCGCACCTTATCATATACGCTCCTGTCCGTGTTCTCGGCAACAAGCTCATCGTTACCAACGGCGACCAGACCGACACTATCTATGAGCTTATGGACAAGCAGCAGACCTTTGAGCAGTCGCTCCGCACAAGAGAATTCGAGGACGACGCTCCTAACTTCACTCCCCGTATATCAGGAATCCTCCACTTTGAGGACAAGGGCTTCAACTATGCAATGTCCATCCTCAAGAGCGCAAACGGCAATCCTGATTCATGCCAGAGATACACATTCAGCTTCTCAAATCCTATCGCAGGCGAGGGACGCTTCATCCATACTTACATGGGCGACGGCAATCCGCTTCCGAGCTTCGAGGGCGAGCCTAAGCTGGTAGGCATCAGCGGAGATATCGACAGCTTTACAGATATGCTCTGGACTAACCTCAACGCTGACAACAAGGTATCACTTTTTGTCCGCTACGTTGAACTTGAAAGCGGCAAGGTAGAGACTCGTATAATCAACAAGAATAAGTAATATGAACCAAATCAGGGAGTTAACAATTTGAACTTAGTAAAAATAAACTGCCCGAACTGCGGTGCAGTTATATCACTTCCCGAAAATTCAAAATTCGGTTACTGTGAATTCTGTAATTCACAGCTAAGATTCGATGACGGTTCGAGACAGTACCGTGTTGCAGACCGTAGTGAAATAGAAAGGATACTCCTTTCAAAGAATAAACGTGACCTCACATCTCAGATAGACAGGTCAAATCTCGAATATGAGACTGAAAGCGACTTATCCGTTCAGAAATGGACGATACTTGTAATTGTGTTCCATGCGCTGTTTATACTGCTCTCAGTTGCTACGTGTATGTTCAGATCAGTGGAGGCGAGAATAATCGCTACAACCATAGGGATAATTATGCCTATCATTTTTGCAGTTATTAAGCCGAGAAATGCATGGGGCAGTAAAATAAGAGTCTTCTTCCTGTTAATAGGAACATTTGGGTTCATGTTAGGCATAATGAATTCGATAGCAGATAGGATATTCTGAGCATCAAAGGAGCTGACTATGGAAAACAACAAAAAATTCTGTATAAACTGCGGCAATCCGATATATGTAAAGGACGGACAGAAAGTCGCTTCATGCGATAAATGCGGAAGT
>JAFVBU010000024.1 GCA_017479805.1 Ruminococcus sp. | reverse complement strand
TGCGGACGGGTAAATGCAAGTAACGGTCAAGCCGTATTTAGTGGAGGTTACTCCCATCGGCTTGACCGTTATTTCTTATGGAACGTCCGTAAGACGTGGCTGCGCCCGTCTTACTGCTTTGTTAGGGGGGCGCTGTCCCCCTCGCCCCCCTGCCAAAGGGAATATAGTCCCTCTGGACTCCCACTATTATGCGGCTTCGCCGCTTTTTTTATTTATAATATTAATACATTCCTTCATTTATAATAACTTTTTCAATATCCCCCACCTGATTCAATGCATACAGTATACCGTGTATAGATCTCATCTCATTCTGAGGCTGAACATTTCCCAGATCAAGATATACCGAGACTTTCCCCTCATCTGCCGAAACGCTGATATATCCCGCATAATCATCATCGATAAGCCCGAAATCATAACTATTCACCGCATCCGAAACGGTTTTCACCCTGTTTTCATCAGCAACACCGTCCGTGAAATAGACGCTGTAATAAAAACATTCGCCCTCCATTCCCTCGGCATGGGCGGTATAATAAAGCTCGTCCTGCGGAATTTTCAGCATTTCGTCTAAGAAATTGGAATCATCGTATTCATCGTCGGCTTCATCTGAATCGGGGTCATTTCCGTTGGTGATGATGACCCTGCCTATACCCTCGATATTATCCAGAGCGTCCAGAATATCGGGAATCACCTTATCCTTTTGCTCGTCGTAGATGTATTCATAATCGGCAGTATAAACGTACACATTATTGGAGAATTCACTGCCGGCACACATAGGAAAATATTTTTCCCAGACCTTATGCAATTCATTTTCGATCAAGTCACGGTATTCATCCGTAAACTCTGTGACAGGGTAAATAAAGAACACGGCAAAGCCGTTCTGAGTGCACCTGTTGTCCACTGGGAAATAAGTTTTATAATTTTCTTGTGCCATAGCTGTGACCTCCTCTGCAATATCAGTTGAAACGGTCGCTGTCACCTCAGTGACGGCGGTTTCGGTATTTGCTGTCGTTACTTCTTCCGTGCTCGATACATCGATGTTTCCGCACCCCGACAGCATGACCGATGCGAGCAGCAATAGTATTTTCTTTTTCATCCGTCGTAAATCCCCTTTGCACTTGATGTAAATATATTATACACCGGTTACAGCATGAAAGTCAAGAACGAGAAACTCCTCGATACACAGCCTTTTTGACTGCGGTGCTGACTGCCATACAAGCTCGCCGTCACATTCAAGGTTCAGCACATAGCCATCGCACTGATTCCAGCCGTAGAGCAGGTAATCCCTGCCGTTTGCGGAAAAAGCGGCTTCATTGTCGGTAAGCACAGCCTGTTTGAGTTCATTTGCGGTCATATTCATTCTCCTTTTGTTTTGGTATTTTTCATATTATAATATAGCATAGTATTCATATCTTGTCAATAAGTTTTCGAGCTGACGTCACGAGCTGGCGTCACGAGCTGGCGTCAGCTCGACCACGTTCACGCTCCCACTCGCAAAGCTCGCTTACTCTCTGCGAGACTTTTATTCTGCTTTCGCACACGGGAGTAAATTCGGGGCGGTGGTGTAGGGGCGCACATTGTGCGCCCGTTTTTTGTGCAATTTTCAACGTGGAACGCCGATTGCGCCGTCCCCTATAAAATGCCGCCGTAAATTTCAGCGTAACCAACGGGAGCCCGAGGGCGGGCTCCCCTACAAAATGCAACCATACATTTCATCGTGCCCCACGGGCGGCGGAACGCCGCCCCTACTGTTTTCTACTTACTACTTACTACTTACTACTTACTGCTTACTGCTCACTACACACAAAAGAACCGATATATAACATTTATATATATATATATATTACAATAATTCCATTGTAATGCTCAAAGATTTATGCTATAATGTACATATATCAACAGAACTGAGGTGTATCTTATGAACAAAAAGATAAAAACGTTCCTTTACATTACCCTGATATTCATTTTTACAGCGCTCACCGCAGGCACACTTCTGGTGCATTTTTCCATGCTCGATATAGGCAAAAACGCTGTGTCCGACTACATTAAAGGGGACATCGGCTTTTTCTGCGTCATTATCCCCTCAGCCCTCATTTTGCTGATACTCCTGTTCAAATTCGCTAAATTCGTTAAAAGAAAAAAGGTGCAGGCTAAGGCTTTCGAGATAGACACTAAGGATATCGATGCGGTCAGCACTCAGTATGCCGTGGGAAAATTCCTGTCTGCCCAGCAGAAGCGTGTTGACAGCGAAGCAAGAAGGTCGGCAAATGCCGCTGTAAGGTCAACGAAAAAGCTCGCAAAGACCAGCAGTACCGTTTCTGCTGCTTTAAAGGAGCATAACGACTTCCTCCGCACCGCCTACAACGGTGAGGCGAACGAAAATAAAAAGGTCGTTAAACAGCTAAGCTCCGAAGCCCGTCCGATTGCTGATAAAATTAGCAAATTTGGCAAGTAACGAGCTGACGTCACGAGCTGACGTCAGCTCGACCACGTTCACGCTTCGCTCGCAAGCTCGCTTACTCTCTGCGAGGCTTTTACTCTGCTTTCGCACACGGGAGTAAATTCGGGGCGGTGGTGTAGGGGCGCACGAGCTGGCGTCAGCTCGATCACACTCACGCTCCCACTCGCAAAGCTCGTTCAGTCTCTGCGAGGACGGTAATCTGCTTTCGCTCGCTGTTATTAAATTCGGGACGGTGGTGTAGGGGCACACGAGCTGGCGTCAGCTCGGTCGGCTTTACATCCAATGCCGACATACCCTCATGTTCAAACAGCATCCTGCCTCACATTCGGGCAACCACACTCACGCTCCCACTCGCAAGCTCGTTCAGTCTCTGCGAGGACGGTAATCTGCTTTCGCACGCTGTTATTAAATTCGGGTATGGGTCACGGTATCTTTCTGTAGGGGCGGCGTTCCCTACAACAGATTCTATGTTATTTTTTGTAACAAAAAAAGGGCGCACACTGTGCGCCCTACTACTTTCTACTTTCTGACAACTGATAAATTATCTGTGGTGTCCGCCGCCGCCGTGGTGACCGTGGTGGGAGTGTCCGCTGCTGTGGTGGCTTCGATGGCTTCCTCCGCCTCCGCCGCTTGATGAGGAGGATATCCTTGTTCTGTGGGTATCAGTTCTGATGTATACATCCTGATTAACGGTGAACTTGCTCAGATTCCTTGCTATATAGGACTTGGGGTCGTGAGAGCCTTTGAATTTGTAATTCTTCTTGGTCACCAGCGCAATGATGAGCGCAGTTATCGTGCCTGCTATCAACGACTTGAAGAACGGAATAACATAGACGAACCACGGCTTATGGTCGGATACGGTGTACTGTCCCTTTGTGTAGTAAGCGTATGTATTTTTGTACTTGTCGTAGTGGTAGGCGAATGGTGAAATTTCTTCGCTGCTGTAGCTTTTCAGACATCTCAAATAGCGGTGTATGGCATTTGATATCATCTCAGGCTGTATCTTTTCGCCTGACGAGGGCAGATAGAAGTCGAGACTGTCGAAAATGCTCTCCTTGTGGGGCTCATATTTCAGCACCGCACTTCCCGAGGTTGAGATATAGTCGAACAAGCCGAAAGCCTCGGTATCGTCCATATAGTAGAAGATACCGTCCGTATCCTCGCCGAATATCTCGTCGTAGGAGTCATCCGCAAAGATCATTGTTGCCTCGTCGGAGCGCTTTGTGCCTGCGAGGAAGATTATCAGGTTCAGTCCCAGTTCCTCGGCAGTATCTTTAAGCTCCTTATTCAGATCGTCAAAGGTCTCCTTGTCGTCATCGTAAATGCCTGCTTCGTCGATTATGGTCGATTCGGGAGGATATCCTGTGAGCATTTCCGCATGAGATTCAAAGCAGCTCAGTGGGAACAAAACAAAACATATAACAAATGCGGAGATAAGTGAAGCTAAACGTTTTATCATGCCAGTGCTCCTCCTATCAGTGTACCTATTATAGTTATCGCCAGACCGATAGCTCCCGAGAAAAGCGCCAGCTTGCCCTTGCTCAGCGGTGGAGTTCCTGCCACCTTGCCTGTCTGACCGTTCATAGCGAATTCGTAGACCTTGCCCTTGTAATTGTAGGACATGAACCAGACGGGCAGAAGCATATAGTGCCAGTTAGTGCCGATGAAGCGTATCTGCTCATTGGGCGAGCTTACAGTGTAGCCATTGACGGAATCGGCAATGACCGAGTGGCAGGCTTCCTGTGCTCTCTGCCTTATTCTCGGGAACACCTCTGACTTGTCAACGTCGTACTTATCAGCGAAAAATCCGCTGAGATAGGACATGGAAAAGGTCTTGAGGTCGGAATAGTCGTAAGGCTCGATTGCTTCCATAAGAGCGTCCTCAATCTTGCTTTCGCCGTCGGCAGGGATACCGTTCATAACGACATTTCCCCCACGGAGAAGCCTGTATACCTTAGTTTCGGTGTAGCGGTAGTCGCCCGAGGTCCAGCTTCGGGACTGTCTGCCCTCAGCCTGATAGTCCACCTCCATATTGCAGTCAGCCAGCCAGAAAGGGACGTAAAGACCTGTCATTTTTTCAAGCTGCTGTTGGGACTTGAAGCTGTTCGGCACGAAAAATCTCTTGCCCAGCCAGCCCTTGAAAGCGTCCTCAGCCTTGTCTCGGCTTATTTTGAAGCCGATTATCTTGCTTGGCTTGTAAGAGCCTGCCATTTTGCCCGAGAGGATAACGGGGTTGTGGCAGTAATAGCAGAAAGTAGCAGTCTGCTGGTCGTCTGCCATTATCTCCGCACCGCAGCTTTTGCAGTGGTAGAGGTTGGTGTGCTCGTGGAATTCCTCCTGTGCAGCGGCGACGGAGGGAGGGATGCTGTTCTCCGCAGCAGCGCAAAGCCTTTTTATCTCCTCGACTGTAAAAGCGCTGCCGCAGAATTCGCAGGTCAGCTTTTGTGTGTCGGGGTCGAATTTCAGGTCCGCATTACAGTTGGGGCATTTATATTCAATAGAATCCATATATCATCAGCTCCTTATTATTTGTGAAATTATAGCAATACTATCATATCACATTTTTTTCTGATTTGCAATACGGTTGGAAAGGTTTTAGGTATCAGGCGGCAGGTCTCAGGAATTGAGAATTGAGAATGGAGAATGGAGAATGTAGGGGCCGATATCATCCGCCCGTGGGGCAACCATATAAGAACCTGTCCACATAGGGTGAATGTGCAGTTTTTCGAGCATAATTTTGTCTGAGGACAAGGCGAAAAGATGCACATGAATCCCTATGTGGACAGGTTCTAAATGTGGATAGAACATTGTAGGGAACGCCGCCCCCTACAAATTGTAACCGCAGTATTATTGTAATTGAGGACTGCCAAAGGCAGCCCCTACACAGGCGGATTTTATGTGAAACTGACGGGCGCTCGGAAAGCGCCCCTACATACTCAATTCCTGATACCTAAATAAC
This sequence comes from Ruminococcus sp., assembly GCA_017479805.1. Lineage (GTDB taxonomy): Bacteria > Bacillota > Clostridia > Oscillospirales > Ruminococcaceae > Ruminococcus. The sequence continues at coordinate 3,410 of JAFVBU010000024.1, read as the reverse complement.
TAATACACTCTTTCACTAATACACTCATACACTAATTATGAACAAAACGTTAACACCTTTCAAATATATTGAAATTACAGAGAAAATGTTGTATAATATTATAATAAGTGTTTTTATACCCTGAAAGGGAGGGATACTATGATCTATAATAATGACTTCGGCGGTCTTGGCGGCATGGGCGGTTTCGGCGGAAACGGCAACGGCGGCGGCTACCGCAGAGGAAACTATATAAACAACGACTACTGCGGTCTCGGTGCCTTCGGCGGCAACCCTATTGGCGTTCCCATGAACGTGGGCGGCTACTACGACAGCACCTCGCTCATGGGCGGCTACGGTGCTATGAATATGCAGAATATCGGCACTTATCTCATGCTCGAAACTCTCATGGAGCAGGGCAACCGCAATAATAACAACAATAATAATTATAATAACAATAACGGCTTTAACAACCAGAATAACAACGGTTACAATAACAATAACGGCTTCAACAACCAGAATAACAACGGTTACAACACCAACAATAACGGCTTTAACAATCAGAATAACAACGGCTACAACAATAATAACGGCTTCAATAACCAGAATAACAACGGCTACAATAACAACAATAACGGCTTCAACAACCAGAATAACAACGGCTACAATAATAATAACGGTTTCAACAATAACAACAACGGCGGTATGCCTAACCGTGGTATGCCCAATAATATGGGAAATCCTCCGCCGCTGGGCGCTGTCAACGGCGGAAACGTGCAGGGCGGCTTCAACAGCAGTCAGTCGGTGAACCGTTCATCTGCCGCACCTGTGACCGCTCCGTCAAATCTGCCTAAGCCAAAGAGACGCCGTCCGGGAGTGGCTAACCCCGGCACTCCTCTGATGAAGGGTCAAAAGATACCTATGACAGGCTCGGGAAGAATAAAGATAGGACTGGGCTGGGATGTCAACGACTCACGCTGTGACCTTGACGCTTCCGCTTTCATGCTGGACAAGAACGGCAGGAGCGTGGGCGACGAGTGGTTCATTTTCTACGGTCAGGACACCAGTCCCGACAACAGCGTAAAGTACAAGACCTTTGATATCGGTGTTGCCTGCGAGGACGATGCGGAGCTTACCGTTGACCTCAATGCAGTCAGCCCCAATGTTGAAAAGATACTCATTGCCATAACCATATATGAAGCATCTGCCAACAGGCTGAATTTCGGCATGGTCAGCAATGTTTACGCAAGAATAATCGATGCAGATACAAATAAGGAAACTTCAAGATTTGTTCAGGACGAATGCTACAGCAACGTTACCGCACTGGTGCTCGGCGAGCTTTACCGCTACAAGGGCGCATGGAAATTCAACGCAGTCGGCTCGGGGGTTGCCCGTGATCTGGCGGAATTCTGCGGTATGTACGGCGTAGTTCTGGAATAACGGAAAGGACGATAAACACGTGATAAAATTTGAGACCCTTAACGAGCTGTGCCTGATGGTGACCTGTCAGGGCGGCGGAGATTATATATTCACAAAGGCAGGAGCGTTCATCGGCGGTGAGTGCTACGGCGCTAAAAACTACTCATTCACTAAGGTAATGCTCGGACCCGAGGAAAGTGCAGGCCGTGCGTTTCTCGGTCAGCTCACAAGACGTTTCGCAGGCGAGAACCTGCCGCTGATGAAAGTAGAGTTCAGAGGCGACAGCATTACATACTATGCCAACGAGCAGCAGCACGTTGTTGTGTACAAGCTCCAGCAGAACGAGACTATTTCCGTTGAGAGCGAGAATATCCTCGCTTTCACAAGGGACTGCAAGTACAATGTGCGTTTTCTGGCGCAGGGCGTTATTTCCCAGAAAGGTCTGGCTACCTCGACCCTCACGGGCAACGGTCCAAACGCATTTGTGGCTGTGCTGGTGGACGGCAACCCTCTGGTGCTGAGCAATGTGCAGAACGGCTCGACCATTGAAGCCGACCCTGACGCTGTTGTGTGCTGGATAGGCGCAGACCCTGAGTTCAGAACGGATATCTCATGGAGAAACTTCATCGGACAGAGCTCGGGCGAATCCTATATGTTCGAGTGGGCACAGCACAACCCTGCTACTATTATAATACAGCCGACCGAGCGTATGTCGGGCGTGGATGTATCGATGGACGGCAGAATAACAGGTTCAAGACCTACACCGAGAAGATAACAGCATTTTGATACTATGAGGGCGCACCTTTGTGCGCCCTTTTCTTGTAGGGGCGGATATTTCCGCCCGTGGGGGAATGAAAATTTACAGTATTATCTTTAACGTACAAATGTTCATTCATGTGGAATCAAGTGATAAAATTAAGTTAAAAAATAAAAAAATATCATTTTATCCCGATTTTTTCAGCAGAGCGATTTTTGTAACTGATTTAATATAAGTCTCCGCAGTTTTACAAATAGTAATATCAAAGCAAGATTATCCAATCTGCTAAATTTTGAAATTAGTTGTACGAACAATTTTTTTACCTTTATTTCGGTGCTCAACGGAACTGCGATAAAACTTTAACAAAATTTGATAGTCAGTATTTCAACTTTATGTAATTGCTTTGCAATTGTATACAAAACAAATTTATTCATAAATTATATTTGATTTTGATTAAACATAATATCGCAATATCGTGCTAAATTATAGCAATATTAACAATTGAATCTTACCCCAAATTGGCTTATAATACAATTGTCGGATGCGAAAAACGACGAAAATTCGGCTTTCGTTCCGCACTTACTTAAGATACATTTTTTGTGTCCTGTAACAAACAAAATCGGCAAGTATGGTGCTGTCCTGCTTCATTCGGTTTAAACTCCGCCGAATACAAGTTCACAAATTAGTCACTTCAAACTTTTAACTAATATGAACTGTTATTAAACATTAATGCCTATAATATGTTTAATCGCCTAAAGCAGTTTTCAGTCATTTAATACGCTGGTAAAAAGCCTTATAACAGCAGGCTCACATACGGCACTTCGGAATCGTGCCCGCCGAACGGCAGCTATGTATAGAGGGTGCATAACTGTCTTGGAAGGGTAACGACCTTGATTGGCTTTTGAGAGGGTGTCAAGACAGGTCGTTATTTTTCTGTCATTCCGATATAATCCATTCTTCATCTATACTTTGATCTAATGTGTATCATTTTTCTGGTAAGACGTTCTTTGAACGTCTTTTTTTCTTTTGAGCTGCCGACATACCCTCATGTTCAAACAACATCCTGTCTCACATTCGGGCAACCACACCCACGCTCCCACTCGCAAGCTCGTTCACTCTCTGCGGTGCGGTCAGTCTGCTTTCGCTCGACGGCAGTAAATTCGGGGGATGATTTTACGATATTTCTGTATAGAACGGGCGAGCGGAACTCGCCCCTACAGCAATCAACGGTATTTCATTGAACTGTAGGGGCGCCGTT
>JAFVBU010000314.1 GCA_017479805.1 Ruminococcus sp. | reverse complement strand
GTGGATGGCATTTCCCGTGGCTGAAAGGATATTTCTGCTGCGTATCTCCGAGATGAGGGCGACCGATTTGTTGTGGGACTTCATCTGCTTCACAGCGCCTAAGATCTTGTTGAGTATGTTGATATCCTCGTCGGTGTGGCTGACCGCAGGCAGCTTTTCAAATTCTCGGAGGTCGTTGAGGACGTACTCCGCACTTGTGAATTCGGGGGTATTTCCGTACTGCTTTGGCGGCAGATAGCGGAATACTCCGTATCTGTTCCAGTCGATCGTTTCGGGCTTGGCAAGACCGTGACAGCAGCCGCAGACTTCGCAGGTGCCGTATTTGCTGACAGAAGCGGTGTGGACGGGGAGCGACCGTGCCCACACAAGGCTTGAAATGGCTGTTCTGTAGCGTGTGTCGCCGCTTGAAAGGCTGTAGAGGAATGCTTCTGCGGCTGAATCCATATCGATGCGCTGAGCGAGGGCTTTTATTTCGGAAATAATTTCGTCGTGAGACATGACAGAATCGGGCACAAGCACACCTGCGGCTACGGCGTTTTTGACCTCGCTTTCCGTAGGCTTTCCGTCGGGGTTATAGGGAAGATAGTATTTTTTCAGCAAGGCAATGGCTTTCTTGTCGAACATGGCGTCCTCCTTTTAAAATATGTGTCAATAAAAATAAATAAAAAGCGGCGAAGCCGCACTATACCAGAGTCCAGGGTGACTCCCTGCAGTGCAGGGAGATGTCACGAAGTGACAGAGGGTCGTCGTTCCTGTTAGGAAGTGTAGACCTCTCTGGCAGGGGGGTGAACGAGGGGGACAGCGTCCCCCCAACAAGGTAGTGAGACAGCGAAGCTATGTCTCACGGACGTGAAGATGCAGTTGACGGTCAAACCGGTGACAGCGAAGGTTACCTCTACAAAAACGCTCGGTCGTTAACGACTGCCTGAAATGTTTTTCGTATTTCAATAAAAAAATTATAACATTTGTACAGACAAAAGTCAAGCATATTATTAGTTATATAAATTTCGCAAATATATCGAATATTTCAAATCTATTCACACAATATTAATCAGATTTTGCTGAAAATATACAAAAAGTCCACTAAATATGTGAAAAATGGGTTGAAACTAAGGCGATTCAGCATTAAAATGAAGATAACGACTACGGACGTTTATCACTTTGTAAAGGAGAGTATATATGAAATTTGCAAAAAAGTTGTTATCTGCTTGTCTGTCTCTGTGCATGACATTTCCGATCATTTCTGATATCCCGTTCATCAGTGAAAGCACTTCGGCTGTATCGGCTGCCGAACCTGCATACGATGACGACCTCGTTATGCGCTACACCACCTCCGCAGGAAACGTCAACACCAATAATGCCTTCAACAACGATGAGTCTTTCTATCGTGCCCTCCCTGTGGGAAACGGTCGTATTGGCGGTATGGTCTACGGCAACTGCCCCGATGAGCTCATCGACCTGAACGAGTGTACGGTGTGGAGTTCGGGACCCAGCAACAATAACCGTGAGGGCGCTGCGAATTATCTGAAACAGGCGCAGGATCTGCTGAAAGATGGAAAATACTACGATGCCAACGACCTTATCGGCGGCAAAATGATCGGCGGCGGTGAGGCTAAGTACCAGATGGTTGGCGGTCTGAAGCTGAATTTCGGGCATAAGAATGTCAGTGATTATACTCGCTCGCTGGATATGAACGACGCTGTTGCACGTACCGAATATACCTGTGACGGAGTAAAATATGTCCGTGAGACCTTTGTCAGCCATCCCGATCAGGTCATGGTAACTCGCATTACTGCCGACAGATCGGGGGCTGTTTCGATGTCTCTCGGCTATGAGAATGTCCTCAACGGCGGTGTATCGGTGGACGGAAATGATACCCTCGTTGCCAACGGTCACGGCAGTGACGACAACTGGGTAAAGGGTGCTGTTTACTTTTCAAGCAGAAGCAAGGTCATTCCCGAAAACGGCACGGTAAGTGCAGGCAGGGACACTATCGAGGTCAAGGGCGCTGATTCGGTAATGATAATCACCTCTGTCAGAACCAATTTCATTGACTATAAGACCTGCAACGGTGACGAGAAGTCCGATGCCAAAAAGGATATCGCCAACGCCGAAAAGAAAACCTATGAGCAGATGTACAACGATCACAAGGCTGACTATCAGGAGCTTTTCAAGAGGGTCGATGTTGATCTGGGCGGAAGCAGCAGCGATTCCAATTCCAAGACCATTGACAAGCGTATCGGTGAATTCGGCAGAACAGAAGACCCGAAAATGGTCAAGGTGCTGTACCAGTACGGACGCTACCTTATGATAAGCGCTTCCCGTGACGCACAGCCCATGAACCTGCAAGGCATCTGGAACAAGTACTCCTCGCCTGCATGGGGCAGTAAAATGACCACAAATATCAACTACGAAATGAACTACTGGCCTGCACTGACCACGAATCTGGAGGAGTGCTTTGCGCCGTTCGTTGACAAGGCTATGACATTGCAGTACGCCGGAAATGAGACTGCTAAGGTTCACTACGGTATTTCCGACGGCTGGGTGCTCCACCACAACACCGACCTCTGGAACAGAACTGCTCCTATCGACGGCTCATGGGGACAGTGGCCGACAGGCGGCGCATGGGTGTCGAATATGCTCTATGATGCTTACCGCTTCAATAAAAATGACGACTACCTCGAAAAGATCTACCCCGTTATCAAGGGCAGCGCTGAGTTCCTCGATCAGCTTATGATACCGATGGAGATAGACGGTCAGGAGTACATGGTCATCAGTCCCAGCACCTCTCCCGAGCTGAATCTCCCTCCCTACGGCGGCGCTAATGCGGCTTCGTGCGATTACGGTGTTACGATGGACAACGGCATTGCCCGTGAACTGTTCAAGGATGTGACAGAAGCGGCTGATATTTTGGGCAGAGACGAAAAGCTCCGTGACAGCCTAAACAGCAAGCTGACGCTTATTCGTCCCGAAATTCTCGGAAAGTGGGGACAGATCGAGGAATGGGCTCACGATTGGGACAACTCCAATGAAAAGCACCGCCATATCTCGCATATGTATGCGCTCTTCCCCGGATATGAGATAACTCCCGACGATAATCCCACTACAGCCAAAGGCGCTAAAACCTCACTCAATGCCCGTGGCGACGACGGCACAGGCTGGTCTGAGGCTTGGAAGCTGAACTGCTGGGCAAGACTTGAGGACGGCGAACACGCATACAATTTGGTAAAACTTCTGGTATCTCCCGTTTCGGGCGGCGGCAGACTTTACGACAACCTCTGGGACGCTCATCCGCCGTTCCAGATAGACGGAAACTTCGGCTTCACTTCGGGCGTTACGGAAATGCTCCTGCAAAGCCACAACGATGTCATAAGCCTTCTTCCCGCACTTCCTTCAAAGTGGAGCACGGGTCACGCAAACGGTCTCCGTGCACGTGGAAACTTTGAGATAACTCAGATGTCGTGGACTGACGGTGCTCTTGACAATGTAACTATCCGCTCAGGCTCGGGCGGTATCTGCTCAGTGAAATACGGCGGAGCAGTTGTCAGCTTCGACACAGAAGCCGGACAGGAATACATCCTTGACGGCGACTTGCAGTTTGAGGGTGACTCGGAAGAATTGCAGAATCTGGCGCTTAACAAGACGGTGACCGCATCGGGCGAGGGCAAGGACGAAAACGCTGAACTGGCAGTTGACGGCAAGGACAGCACAAAATGGTGTCACATGGATGGTCTCGGCGGCGAATGGATACAGGTCGATCTGGGGCAGGAATATGACATCCAGCGCTGGGTTGTGAAGTTCGCAGGTGTTAAGGAAGATATCAAGTACAATGCCCGTGATTTCAAGATAGAAGCAAGCTCGGACGGCGACAGTTGGACTGACGTAAAAACAGTTTACGGCAACACCAAGACTGTGAGCAGCGGAGTTACCGAAAAGCTCACCGCAAGATATGTGAGACTGAGCCTTATCACCTCATCTCAGAGCAATGACGGCGGCGCAAGGGTGTACGAATTTGAAGTATGGGGCGGAGACAATAAGCCGCCTGTTCCAACATCCGCATACAGCACCATCGCAGCCTGCAATTACCGCACCAAGCACGGAAGTGTACGCAAAGACCACGAAAATACCGACCTCGGATATATCACAGACGGCGACTATGTGGTATACAAAAACCTCAACTTTGAAACTGGCGCTATGGGCTTCAAGGTTAGAGGTGCAAGCGAGCTCAGCGGCGGTACTATTGAGATTCGCACAGGAAGTGCAGACGGCACGCTTATCGGTACTTGTGATATTACTGGAACTGACGGCTGGACGGAGTTCAAGGAGTTCACCTGCGCTACAAAGAAGTGCACAGGCGTCAACGATGTGTACCTTGTGTTCAAGGGCGAGGAGGACTTTCTCTTTAACGTGGCAGACTTTGAGTTCTTCGGCATAAAGGGCGATATGAACTGCGACGGCACAGTTGATGTATTCGATTATATCATCGGCAGAAAGAATCTTGTGGGAACGGTCGAGCTGACAGGACTTGCACGTTCAAATGCTGATATGGATTCAAGCGGAAAGATAGCCATTGATGATATGGTGATGCTTAAAAAGTTCCTGCATGGTAATTCTGATCTTCGACCGAACCTATGACATAATAAAAGAACCGCCCCTGATATCAGGGGCGGATTCTTTATGGGTGGGAAATCATAAGATTAGGGAAATGTTTATATCAGATCTTACTCCGGAAGTGTGGGGATGAGCTTGAGACAGAACTTCTGGACAGCAAGTGCATCAAGGTTGGAAATGCCGTCGCCAACGTTGCTGCAATCTGCATTTGCTCTGCCCTGCTCGGTGATGTGACCCTCGTCACTTCCTGTAAGTCCGAATCTTGATGGGTTAGCCAGTGACTGCATGATGAGAACTGCATCTGCCAGCGAAACATCGCCGTCGCAGTTTGCGTCACCGTATACAACTTCCTGTGTTTCATCTGTTGATGTTGAAGTCTCGGAAGAAGTTGTGGATGTTGTTTCTGTTGTAGTTGTAGAAGATGTATCTGCATCTCCGTCAGAGCCGATGTATGCTTCAAGGCTCTCTACGCCGTCAGCGGGAGGATCGATACCCTTGCCGCTCTTGTCGTTTGACCACCATACCTGTAACATAGCAGTCTTGCTGTTCTTGATAACATCAATAACTGCTGCTCTCTCGTCAAGGTCAACGACCTCGGTGGATTCTGTGCCAACGATCTCCATGAGCTGTGACGGAACGTTCATATCTATAGATACGGTAGTTTCTTTCTTTGCCTCCCATGTATAGGATACCCAGTAATTCTTGCCGCCTGTTGTTACGGAGAATCCGAGACAGCCGTTTGCAAATCCTGTATCCTCAGCAGGCTTTATTTCAACGAATGCAGTTTCACCGATAGCCTTCGGGAATGTTACTGTATTGTCTGCGCCCTTCTTACCGTAAACCTTTGCGCCATCCTCTAAAGGAGCGGCTGTTGTTGTAGTGGTAGTGGAGGTGGGGAATGTTGTAGCGATAACAGGCTCTGTGCCGCTGCCTGCGTACTTGTTGAGAGCTGCAACGATATCAGGGTACTTCCATGTGCAGGTTGCTCTTTCGAGAAGCATCATCTCGCCCGGAGCGTCCCACCAGCAGCAGGGAACTCCCTTTGATGTTGCGTATGCGGTATAGAAAGCAGTCCAGTCGATTCTTGAATCAAGGTTGCCGTTCTTGTTGAGTGAAGCGAATTCGCCCATATATACCGGTATGCCCTGTGAGATGTATTTGTCGTATACGGAGTCGATAGCCCACTTGATATCGGATGTATCCGAGTTGATATCGAATGTCTCAACGCTCTGTGGATCGTCCATTTCAGCCAGTGCAAAGCCGTAAGGAACGTAAGCGTGAACAGCTACGATGAGCTTATCCTCTGTTGTGTCTTTAGGAAGCTCGAAGTACTGATTAACAGCACCGTCAACAGAACAGTCATAGCCGGGAACAGCGATATATCTTGTGCCGTTGTTGCCGCCTGTTGAACGGATAGTGTCAACAACGTCCTGATTGAGCTTATTTATAGTTTTGATGGAATCGATACAATCCTCGTTGTTGTAATCCAGCCACCACTCATTTGTGTGACCCACAAGACGGGGCTCGTTCATTGTCTCGAATACCAGCTTTTCGTCGTAGTCCTTGAATCTGTCAGCGACCTGTGTCCAGATAGCAGTCATGTACTTCTTTGAATTTTCGTAATGCTCAGTATCGGGGTACATGAATCTCTCGTCGTTATCGTGGTGTACGTTGATGATAACGTAAAGCCCGTCCTTAACAGCGTAGTCAACGACTTCCTGAACTCTGTCCAGCCACTGCTTGCTGATATTGTAGTCCTCGTCAACGTGGTTGTGCCATGAAACAGGTATTCTGACAGTGTTGAAGCCTGCTGCCTTGACAATATCGATCATTTCCTGTGAGGTCTTAGGAGCCTTTGTCCAGCAGGTCTCGATGTTCATTTCGCCGTCTACCCAGCCTGTATCGTCGTAGGCGTCGAAAGTATTTCCGAGATTCCAGCCAAGTCTCATGTCCTGAACGAAGTTAATGCTTGCCTTGTCGGGAAGTGCTGCTTTCTCGAAATTCAGCTCAGGGATATCGTGACCGCCTGTAAGAGCGTCAGATACTGTAGCTGACAGGGAGATATTATCTGTTACCTGAGCGGCGTAAATGCCGGCGCCGCAGGTAGCAGATGAAATAGATGCAAATAAAGTGATAGCCGCCATTGCAGCAGATAAATGCTTTTTACCCTTCATGTAAATTTTCCTCTCATTTTTGATACGATACACTTGCAAGCTGTATTGTCCTTATTATACCCAACAAAAATGGAAAAGTAAATGTAAAAAACAGCTTGATTTATGTACTTTTCAGTTTTTTGCACTTGATTATGTGTCTTAGTCATGATATAATATAATAAGAATCTGTCCATATAGGGATTCATGTGCATCTTTTCGGCAAATTTTGCCGATGACTACGTTGAAAATCCTTGAAATGCGACAGCATTCCTGCGGATTTTCGCCTTGTCCTCAGACAAAATTATGCTCGAAAAACTGCACATTCACCCTATGTG
>JAFVBU010000313.1 GCA_017479805.1 Ruminococcus sp. | reverse complement strand
AGACTTCTCATCGTCATGGACAAGCAGGGCTGCGATTATCTCACACCAAAGAAGTGCGACCTTTACTTTGCTACAATGGGCGAGGCTGCGCTGGAAAAGGCTATGCAACTCACTAAGGAGCTTCGTGAACTGGGCTACTGCGCCGAGTACGACCTTATGGGGCGTGGCATAAAGCCTCAGATGAAGTACGCAAACAAGATAAACGCCGCATTTACCGTTGTTATCGGCGATAACGAGCTGGAAAGCGGCAAGGTGAAGCTGAAAGAAATGTCAAAGGGCGAGGAAACTGAGCTTGCTCTCGATGATAAATTTATCGGCAACTTCGATTCTATCTACATCGACAAGATGTTCGAGGAATTCGACGAGGCTTCAACAGTAAAAGCGTTCGGTCAGATCACCGGACAGCAATAAATCGTATTCGGCTTGGATATGCCGATGATCAGGAGGAACACAGCAATGGCTGAAAGTATGAAAGGTTTAAAGCGCACCCACTACTGCGGAGATGTTACCGAGATCGGACAGGAAGTAGTTGTAGGCGGCTTTGTTGACAGAATTAGAGACAAGGGCGGTGTTATTTTCATCGTTCTCAGAGACAGAACAGGCGTAGTACAGCTTCTTTTCAACGATACTACCGACAAGGCTATCTTTGAAAAGGCTTCCTCATGCAGAAGCGAGGACGTTCTCATGGCTAAGGGCGAGGTCCGTGAGCGTGAGAGCAAGAACGACAAGCTGAAAACAGGTCACGTTGAGATATTCGTTACCGACCTGAGGGTTCTCTCAAAGGCTGAAACTCCGCCTTTTGAGATAACTGCCGAGACTAAGGTAAATGAGGAGCTTCGTCTGAAGTATCGTTATCTCGATCTGCGCCGTGAGCCGCTCCAGAAGAATATCATCATGCGCCACGAGATCGCTAAGGTGACAAGAGAATACTTCTACGAGAACGGCTTCCTCGAAATTGAGACGCCAATGATGATGAAGTCCACTCCCGAGGGCGCAAGAGACTACCTTATCCCATCAAGAGTTCACCCCGGCAAGTTCTACGCTCTGCCGCAGTCACCTCAGATATACAAGCAGCTTCTTATGGTAGCCGGCTACGACCGCTACATCCAGCTTGCAAGATGTTTCCGTGACGAGGATCTCCGTGCTGACCGTCAGCCTGAGTTCACACAGATCGACCTTGAAATGTCATTTGTGGATGCTGAGGATATTCAGGAGTGCGTTGAAGGCTTCATTCAGCGTGTTTTCAAGGAAGTTATGGGCGTGGATGTCCCTACCCCGCTGCCGAGACTTACCTTTGCAGACGCTATGAACCGTTACGGCTCGGACAAGCCTGATACTCGTTTCGGCTTTGAGATTCAGGATATCACTGACACTGTCAAGGATATCGACTTTGTTGTATTCAAGAACGCTGTCGAGGACGGCGGTTCTGTCCGTGCTATCAACGTGAAGAACGGCGCTGCAACATATACCCGTAAGGAGATCGACAAGCTGGTCGAGCACGCAAAGGGAATCGGTGCAAAGGGTCTGGCTTACATCCGCTGGGCTGACGAGGCTAACTGCTCATTCAAGAAGTTCCTCGCTGATGGCGACTTTGAAAAGATATGCTCCGCTGTTGGCGCTGAACAGGGAGACCTTGTGCTCATCTGTGCCGATAAGACAAAAACTGTTCTTTCAACTCTCGGTGCAATTCGTCTTATCTGCGCTAAGAAGCTGGATATCATCCCCGAGGATCAGTACAACTTCCTGTGGATAACCGAAATGCCTTTCTTTGAGCGTGATGAGGAGAACGACACATGGGTCGCTGCTCACCATCCTTTCACCATGCCTATGGAGGAGTGTCTGGAATACCTCGATACCGACCCTGCAAATGTCCGTGCTAAGGCTTGGGATCTGGTTCTCAACGGCACTGAGCTTTCAAGCGGTTCTATGCGTATCACTGATTTCGCTCTACAGCAGAAGATGTTCGAGGCTCTCGGCATGACCGACGAGGAGATACAGGCTAAATTCGGCTTCCTCGTTGACGCTTACCGCTACGCTTCACCTCCGCACGGCGGAATGGGCATCGGTCTTGACCGTCTTGCTATGATAATGTGCAAGGCTGACAGTCTCCGTGACGTTACTGCCTTCCCGAAAGTTCAGAACGCAAGCGAGATAATGTCTGAGTGTCCGTCAGTGGTGGACGATGACAACCTGAGCGTACTCGGTATCGCTGTAACTGCTAAAGAAGATGAGTAATCGCTATTACGCTGTCTGCGGGATACTGGAAATCAACGGAAGGATACTTTTTGTCCGTCATACCTACGGTCAGGCTAAAAACAGGATACTCATACCTGGCGGATATGTCAAAGAGGGCGAGCTTGCCACTGCCGCCATCAGCAGGGAAATATTCGAGGAAACGGGTGTGACTGCCGAGACTGTGTCCGTGTTTGCGATACAGTTCAAGGGCGACCAGTGGTGTGTTGTGTTCAATATGAAGTACATCTCGGGCGACCCTCATTCCGACGGTTACGAAAACAGCGAGGTTCTGCTGCTGACTCCCGAGGAAGCTGTGGAGCGTCCCGATATAACCAACATGAGCCGTGCCATCCTCAAAGCGTACATCGCTGAGGGGGACAATATACTGAAAAAGGGCGAATACCGTTCCATTTCCCTAAAAGCAGGGGAATATGAGATATTCGGTGTATAATTTACACATATAGAAAAATAATGGGTGAATAACTTGAATGCGGTCGGGAACGGCTGGGCGTTTGCGTAATTGCCCAAAACCACAAACACAAATTCTGTCAAGACCGCCATATATGGCGCTTGTCTTGGTCTTGACTGAATTTGTGTTTGTGGTATAATCAGCAATTGCGAACGCCAATGGCATAATAAAAAAGTAAAAAGTTATATATCCAAATAAATTTCACAAAATATCCTTGACATTTGCGGCATTTTAGTGTATAATTAAAATGTTGATGAATAGAAAGGTATTGGGAGCTGTCTGTAGGGATAAGCTCCCTTTCTGTTTATTCATTAGTTTATTATATCAACTATGTTAGACTATTTTAACAATATGGCTATTGACAAGTAAAATTTTTAGTGATATAATAAGCATATTAAATGACCGACGGTCATTTTTAGGAGGGATAGTTTTGGCATCAGAAGCAGTAAAGAAGATACTTGCGGCAGAAGCAGCGTCGGATCAGAAAAACTCCGAGGCAAGAAAGCGGCGTGAGGATATTCTCACCGAGGCGGAAAGAAAAGCCTCCCTTGCCGTTCAGAAGCGCATATCCGAGGCTTCCTCGGAATCTGCCAAGTACAAGGGCGAGCTTGACAAAAAGGCTGCGGCTTACCGACAAAATGCCGAGAAGCTCTGCGGCGAGCAGGTGGATTCTATCAGGTCTCAGGCAAAAAAGAATATGGACAAAGCCATCGACGCTGTCATTGACAGATTTTTTTGATTGATCCCCGTTGAAAGGAGAGTGATGTGAAATATGTCGAAATTGAAAATGAAAAAGATCGAACTTATCGCCATGCTCACCGACAGCAAAAAGATAATCGAGCTTTTGCAGCGGCGTGGAGTTGTGGAGATATGCAGCAATAACGATGACGAGCTTATGGATACCAACGTCACCGCTGTTGTGGGCGAGTTCGAGAAATTCCGCAGTACGGCGGCGCAGGCTCTGGATATACTGGAGCTGTACGAGCCCGAAAAGGGAAGTATCACCGATATGTTCGGCGGACGCACCGAGGTGGCTACGGATACTTTCGGCAAGGAAGCCATGAAGCTGGAAAAAGCCATGAATGTTTCCAATGACATAATCAGCAGCAGCCGTGCGATCGCTGACGCTGAATCAGCTTCGGCTCAGCTTGCGGTGAAGATCGATACGCTGAAACAGTGGTCGAATCTGGATGTTCCCATGAATTTCAAGGGAACCGCCACAACTACGGCTTTTATCGGCTCTATGCCCTATGCGGTGACTGCCGATTACGTGGAGGAAATGCTCCCCGAGGGCTGCTGTGTTGAGGCGGTCTACAGCGCAAAGGAGCAGACGAACCTGTTCGTTCTCGCCCGAAAGGAAAATGCTGAGGAGGCTGAGGATAAGCTGAGAAAAATGGCATTTATCCCTCTTTCGGAAACTGACAAGCGCACCGCAAAGGAGCTTATCAAGAACTGCAAGGTGGAGATGACAAGGCTTGCCGAGGTGAAAAAACAGGCTGCCGAGAATATAAAAAAGCAGGCTGAACACCGCAAGCAGCTTCAATTCACCGTTGACTATCTGCAAATGCGTAAGGACAAATACGAAGCGCTGAGCGGTCTGGGATTCACGGAGAGCACCTTTGTGCTTACGGGCTATATTCCCGAGAAATACTGCGAGTCACTTGAAAAGGAGATATGCTCAAAGTACACCGCATCCATCACATTTACCGATCCCGCAGAGGACGAGGATGTGCCTGTGCTTCTGGAAAACAGCCGATTCTCCGCACCTGTGGAGGGCATAACCAAAATGTACGCTATGCCTGCAAAGGGCGACGTTGACCCGACGCCTGTAATGTCATTCTTCTACTACCTTTTCTTCGGCATGATGCTTTCGGATGCAGGCTACGGTCTGGTCATGACCATCGGTACTGCCATCGCACTGAAAAAATTCAAGCTGGAGGACGGCATGAGGAAAACTCTCACCATGTTCCGAAACTGCGGTATATCCACGATTATCTGGGGCGCACTTTTCGGAAGCTGGTTCGGAGATATCGTTCAGGTCACCGCAAGAGAATTCTTCGGCAAGGAAATAGGCAGCATAGCATTATGGTTTGAGCCAATGAGCGATCCCGTAAAGCTGCTCCTTTTCTCATACGGACTGGGTATTCTGCACCTTTTCTTAGGTGTTGCGGTGGCGTTCAAAATGACCTGGGACAAGGGCGACAAGGCAGGAGCGATAATGGATGCGCTGCCTGTTTACCTCATAGTTTTGGGAGTTGCGCCTATCGGTGCGGCTATGTTCGTTGATGTAAATGCACAGCTTAAACAGATAGGACTTTACGTAATGCTGGCAGGTGTGGTAACACTCGTCCTCACCGCAGGCAGAACTTCAAAGTCCATATTCGGCAAGTTCTTCGGCGGACTTTATGCACTGTACAACACCGCAACGGGATATCTGGGCGATATCCTTTCCTATTCGAGACTTCTCGCTCTCGGACTTGCAACAGGCTCTATCGCAAGCGTTATCAACCTCATCGGCACTATGCCCGAGAACAAGATAATAAAGCTCATACTTTTCATTGTAGTATGTCTCATCGGTCATACAGCGAACCTTGCAATAAATCTGCTGGGCGCTTATGTGCACACAGACAGATTGCAGTTCGTTGAGCTGTTCAGTAAATTCTACACAGGCGGCGGCAGAGAATTTGAGCCGCTTACAGTAAATACAAAGTATATTAAATTCAAGGAGGAAAAATCTCATGAGTAACGGAATTATTTTAGCACTTATCGGTGCAGCACTGGCTTCACTTTTAGCAGGTATCGGTTCAGCAAAGGGCGTAGGTCTTGTAGGCGAAGCCGCTTCGGGAGTTGTATCTGTCGATCCCTCAAAATTCAGCAAGGTGCTCATCCTTGAGCTTCTTCCGGGTACACAGGGTCTGTACGGATTTCTTTCTTCACTTCTCATCCTCAACCGTATCGGCATCTTAGGCGGCAATGCAGCTGACCTTACAACAGCACAGGGACTCGGTTTCCTTGCAGCTTCACTTCCTATCGCAATCGTTGGTCTTATCTCGGGTATCATTCAGGGAGGAACAGCAGCAGCAGGCGTAAGCATTACTGCTAAGAAGCCCGACCACAACGGCAAGGCTATCATCATGGCTGCTATGGTAGAGACATACGCTATCCTTGCACTTCTCGTTTCACTTCTTATGATCGTAAACGTTGCTATCTGATGGAGGTATGAAATGTCAGGAATTGACGAAATACTTGAAATGATATCGAATCAGCAGAAAGAGACTGAGGACGGTATCATAAAAGCTGCTGAGTCAAAGGCTGCCCAGATAATAAAAGAGGGCGAAGCAAAGGCTCAGACTGCTTATGACGACTATATAAAAAAGTCTAAACAGCGCTGTGAAAGGGACTATGAAAATAAGTGCAATGCCGCAGACGCTGAAATGAAAAGAAAGCTCCTTTCCTGTAAGGTGGAGCTTATAGATGAAGCTATCGAAAAAACTGTAGTCAAGCTGAAATCTCTCCCTGAAAAGGAATATTTCGAGCTTCTGGCAAGACTTGCAGGAAAGCATCTCCGTTCGGGCGAGGGTATCATAAGTCTCAGCGAGAACGACCTGAAAAGAGTTCCGTCCGACTTTGAGGAAAAGCTCTCCGAACACGCAGGCGAGATAAACGGAACTGTTAAGCTGGCAAAGGAAGCGGCTGACATCGAGGACGGCTTCATACTCAGCTACGGGCTCATATCCGAGAATTGCAGCTTCCGTGGCATAATCGAGGCTGAGACCGAGGAAGTCAGGGATATCGCTGCAAGAGAGTTATTCGGGCAGGTGAAGGCATGAGCGGAACAAAATACGCAAAGGCTGTCGGTGCGGTAAGAGCGATGGAGAGCAGTCTCCTCAGCAGAAATGACATAGATCAGCTTATAGCCGCAAGGTCGCAGGCTGAACTGAACGCTCTGCTTGCCGCTAAGAAGAATACCGACACTCCTCAGTCAACATTGGCGGAGGTGTGGGAGCTTGTGAGCAATTACGCTCCCGACAGCGCCGGGCTGAAAATACTTCTCTACAGGAACGATTTCCACAACCTCAAAGCCGTTATCAAGGCTATGATACACAACCGTGACCCGAAGCTGTACTACATCGAGCCGTCCAATGTTTCACTGGAGCTGCTCACCGAAGCCATCGGAAAAAAGGAGTATGAGTTGCTTCCAAAGCACATGAGAAAAACTGCTGAGGAAGCCTATGAGCTGGTTACGGAAACCCTTGACGGACAGCTTTCGGATTCTCTCATTGACCGCTCATGCCTTGAAGCAATGCAGTTGGATGCCAAGAGATTCGGCGGAGAGTTCATGCAGAAATATGCGGAGCTGACAACGATCGCCGCTGACATAAAAACGGCGTACAGATGCAGTCTCATGAAAAAGCAGTATCTTTTCATCGAAAAGGCAGTCTGCGGCACAAGTGAGTTTGAGCGTGAGACTCTTGCAAGAGCGTCTGCGGAGGGCACGGATGCGGTTTTCGCATTGCTGGAAAGCTCCTCCTACAGCGAGGCGGCGGCACTTTTAAAGGATTCCCCTGCAAAGTTCGAGAAATGGTGCGATGATATCATCGTCGAGCTTGCAGAAACAGCACGTATGCAGGCTTTCGGCATTGAGCCCCTTGCAGCTTACTATATTGCAAAGGAAGCCGAAATAAAGGATATAAGGATACTGACTGTGTGCAAGGAAAGTGGCACGGACAGTACAGCTATCACGGAAAGGATGAGAAAGCTCTATGTATAAGGTCGCAGTTATCGGCGATACAGCAAGCGTTTCGGGCTTTGCGGCTCTGGGACTTTCCGTATTCCGTGAGACAGAACCCGAAAAAATATCCAAGCTGATATCAAAGCTGGCGGCAAGTGATTTTGCGGTGATATACATTACCGAGCCTGCCGCAGCAATGGTCAGCGATACTATCAATAAATACAGGAGCAGCAAGCTCCCGTCCATCGTTCTGATACCTGCCATAGAGGGCAACACAGGCGACGGCATGAGAGCGCTCCATCAGGCGGTGGAGAAAGCAGTTGGCTCTGATATACTCAATTAGGAAAGAGGCGGATAAACAGAAATGTACAGCAAAGGAACAGTAGTAAAGATCTCAGGACCGCTCGTAGTTGCTGAGGGAATGCGTGACGCAAATATGTTTGACGTTGTGCGTGTAAGTGAAAAGCGTCTTATCGGTGAGATCATCGAAATGCACGGTGACCGTGCTTCAATACAGGTCTATGAGGAAACAGCAGGACTTGGCACAGGCGAAAAGGTAGAATCCACAGGCGAGCCTATGAGCGTTGAGCTGGGTCCGGGGCTTATCGGAAGCATTTTCGACGGCATACAGCGTCCCCTTGACGATATCCGAAAGGTCTGCGGAAACAACCTTGCAAGAGGTGTTGAGGTACCGTCACTGAAAAGAGACAGAACGTGGAAGTTCACTCCAAAGGTCAAGGTGGGCGATAAAGTCGTTGGCGGCGATATCATCGGAACAGTTCCCGAAACGGATATAGTTCTCCACAAGATATTAGTCCCCAACGGTATCGAGGGCACAGTTAAAAAGATATCAGAGGGCGAATTCCACGCAGACGATACAGTTTGCATTATCGACACAGGCAAGGGCGAAAAGGAACTCAGCCTTATCCAGAAATGGCCTGTAAGACGTGGACGCCCCTACAAGAAAAAGCTCTCTCCCGATATGCCCCTTGTAACGGGACAGCGTGTGGTTGACTGCCTTTTCCCTATAGCAAAGGGCGGCGTTGCGGCTATCCCGGGTCCTTTCGGAAGCGGAAAGACCGTTACTCAGCACCAGCTTGCAAAGTGGGCTGCCGCTGATATCATCGTCTACATCGGCTGCGGAGAGCGTGGAAACGAAATGACCGACGTTCTCAACGAATTCCCCGAGCTTATCGACCCGCACACGGGAAAATCGCTGATGGAGCGTACCGTTCTTATCGCAAACACATCGGATATGCCTGTTGCAGCCCGTGAAGCCTCGGTCTACACAGGTATCACTATCGCTGAATATTACCGTGACATGGGCTATTCCGTGGCACTTATGGCTGACTCCACTTCACGCTGGGCTGAGGCTCTCCGTGAAATGTCGGGACGTCTGGAGGAAATGCCCGGCGACGAGGGCTATCCTGCTTACCTCGGAAGCCGTCTGGCGCAGTTCTATGAGCGTGCAGGACGAGTTATCTCAATGGGACAGGACGGCAGAGAGGGCGCACTTTCGGTTATCGGTGCGGTCTCACCTCCAGGCGGCGATATCTCCGAGCCTGTTTCTCAGGCTACACTTCGTATCGTAAAGGTGTTCTGGGGACTTGATTCAAACCTTGCCTACCAGAGACACTTCCCTGCAATAAACTGGCTCACCAGCTATTCTCTCTACGCAGATTCACTGGCTGACTGGTACAACAACAACGTATCTAAGGACTGGATGAAGTACCGTGCAAGATTCATGGAAATACTTCACGATGAAGCGGAGCTGAAAGAAATAGTGAAGCTCATCGGTATGGACGCTCTTTCCGCAGGCGACCGCCTTAAAATGGAGACTGCCCGTTCCATCCGTGAGGACTTCCTGCACCAGCTTGCTTTCCATGAGGTCGATACCTACACAAGCCTTAAAAAGCAGCTTTACATGATGCAGCTCATCCTTAATTTCAACGATGAAGCTGCCGACGTACTGGGAAAGGGCGCAGACGTTGACGCTGTTGCCGAGCTGCCTGTCCGTGAGAAGATAGGACGTTTCAAGTACGTTAAGGAAGAAGACACAGACAATGAATTCAGCAGGCTTTCGACTGAGATATCCGCTGAACTCAACGCTTTGCTGGACAAGGAGGATGACTGATGCCAAGAGAATACAGAACCATCGAGGAAGCAGCAGGACCTCTGCTTCTGGTAAAGGATGTTGAGAATGTCACATACGGCGAGCTTGCCGAGATAAGGCTGAAAAACGGTGAAAAAAGAAGAGGCCGTGTGCTTGAGATAGACGGCACAAATGCGCTGGTGCAGCTTTTTGAGAATGCCGCAGGTATCAACCTACAGGACAGCAGCGTTGTATTTTCGGGACACCAGATGGAGTTGGGAGTTTCCGAGGATATGCTGGGACGAGTTTTTGATGGTCTGGGACGTCCTATTGACGACGGTCCTGAGATCATCCCCGATAAGCGAATGGACGTAAACGGTCTGCCTATGAACCCTGTTGCAAGAAAGTATCCGCAGGAGTTCATACAGACAGGCGTGTCCGCTATCGACGGACTTAACACCCTTGTAAGAGGTCAGAAGCTGCCCATATTCTCAGCCAGCGGACTTCCTCATGCACAGTTTGCCGCTCAGATAGCAAGACAGGCTAAGGTAAGAGGCAAGGACGAGCAGTTTGCCGTTGTATTTGCGGCAATGGGAATCACCTTTGAGGAGTCGGAATTCTTCGTAAAGAGCTTCCGTGAAACAGGTGCTCTGGACAGAACTGTGCTGTTCATCAACCTCGCCAACGATTCGGCTATCGAGCGTCTTGCAACTCCTAAAATGGCACTGACAGCCGCAGAATATCTTGCGTTTGACAAGGGTATGCACGTACTTGTTATCCTGACCGATATCACTAACTATGCCGACGCCCTCCGTGAGGTTTCAGCCGCACGTAAGGAGGTCCCCGGCAGACGAGGCTACCCCGGTTATATGTACACCGACCTTGCAACTATTTATGAGCGTGCAGGACGTCAGGCTGACAAGGAGGGAAGTATCACTATGATACCGATCCTCACCATGCCTGAGGACGACAAAACTCATCCTATCCCCGACCTTACGGGATATATCACAGAGGGACAGATAATTCTCTCACGTGAGCTTTCGAGAAAGGGCATAAATCCGCCTGTTGACGTTCTTCCGTCGCTTTCACGACTTAAAGATAAGGGTATCGGCGAGGGCAAGACCCGTGCCGACCATTCCGACACCATGAACCAGCTTTTCTCCGCTTACGCAAGAGGAAAGGACGCAAAGGAGCTTATGGTCGTACTCGGTGAAGCGGCTCTTACGCCTATTGACCTTATCTACGCTAAATTTGCCGATGAATTTGAAAGAAGATACGTTTCTCAGGGCTTCGACAACAACAGAAGTATCGAGGACACCCTTTCCATCGGCTGGGAGCTTCTCAGGATGCTGCCAAAGAGCGAGCTGAGAAGAATCCGTGAAGAATATATTGCCAAGTATTACGATACTCAGGATTGAGGTGAGATGATTGGCAAGACTTAATGTTAACCCCACCAGAATGGAGCTGAGCAAGCTGAAAAAGAAGCTGGTCTCAGCCAAAAGGGGACATAAGCTGCTGAAAGACAAGCGTGACGAGCTGATGAGACAGTTCATGGGACTGATAAAGGAAAACCGTCAGCTTCGTGCGGAGGTCGAGGAGGGCATAAAGGAAGCCAACCGCTATATGGCTGTGGCAGGCTCTGTAATGCAGAGGGAGGTGCTGGAAACGGCACTCATGCTCCCGAAGCAGGAGGTTGAGCTGGAAGTGGGGGAGAAGAACGTAATGAGCGTGTATATCCCCGAATTTCAGCCAAAATTCCGCACTGACAATACCAATGATATCTATTCATACGGCACAGCTTTCACTTCCATCGACCTTGACGGCGCAGTCAGCGCTCTCAGCAGTATTTTCCCGAAGATGATAAGGCTTGCGGAGATAGAAAAAGCCTGCCAGCTCATGGCGGACGAGATCGAAAAGACCCGCAGGCGAGTAAATGCACTTGAACATATCATGATCCCCGACTACGAGGATACCATAAAGTTCATCACAATGAAGCTGTCGGAAAATGAAAGAAGCACCACAACTTCACTGATGAAGGTAAAGGATATGGTGCTGAAACAGAGCCATAACTACCATTAACGTTTACTTCTTTTTTGAGATCCAAATTTTATCGGGGGAAAACCGTTACAATAGGTTTTCCCCCGATAATTTTAGTAAGATAACAAAACAAGATGTAAGGAAATATGGCTTTTTTATTGATTATTTCTTTACATTATCATAATATTATCACAAAACTGCTTATAATATATAGTAAAGGATCGAAAAATGAAAGGATGGAATTATTATGCCCGAGAATTATGATCCAAACAATAATTATAACAGCAGCGGCTACACTCAGCCGACAAATAATATGTATAACAGCGGCTACGATCAGGGTGACCAAATTTACAGCTACAGCACAGACCCCGGCGGCGGCAGTCAGCCTCCGAAAAAGCATACACTTCTGAAAGTTTGCGTGTGTCTGCTTCTTCTGGCAGGCGTCGGCGCAGGCTCGATAGAGGGATACAAGTTCCTCAGCGAGACTAAAAGGGAGCTTGCCGCTTACACAGGCGACAGTTCAAGCTCAAAGATCGAGAAGAAAACTAAGCCCGAAAAGGAAAGCTCAGCCGCAGAAAACGTTCAGGCTGCGGAAAAACAGGACGAGGAGGAGACACTGGAGGAGCTTCCGAGCCTTATCCAGCTTGCTTCACGCTCGGATGCAAAGCCGCTTCCTGATATCGTTGAGGATATCATGCCGTCCGTTGTGGGAGTTTCCTCAACCTTTGAATATGAATATTCCCAGCCGTCGTTCAGTATGTGGGGATGGAACACCACTCCGCAGACTCAGCAGGCAAAGGCTACAGGTACGGGATTCGTTATCACTGAGGACGGATATATCGTTACAAATGCCCACGTTATCTACGACGAGAGCGAGTACAACGCAGGCAAGGCTATTGAAGTTTCGGTGCTTTTCAGTGACGAGACCGAGCATGAAGCAAAAATTATCGCATACGACGTTGAGACCGATATTGCTGTGCTGAAAGTCAACGAAAAAGGACTGAAACCTGCGATTCTGGGTGACAGCGATGAGCTTCGTGTAGGCGAGCTTGTGATAGCAGTCGGAAATCCTCTCGGATTCGACCTTTTCGGCTCGGTAACAAGCGGTATCGTTTCGGCTCTGAACCGCCAGATAAGCATAAACGAGAAGAATATGACCCTCATCCAGACCGACGCCGCAATAAACAGCGGTAACTCAGGCGGACCTCTGCTCAATAGCTGTGGTCAGGTCATCGGCATAAATTCAGCTAAAATGTCATCAAGCTACGGCTCTGCAAGTGTCGAGGGACTTGGATTCGCTATCCCGATAAAGGAAGCAAAAACCATCATCGACGACCTTATCAATTATAACTACGTAAAGGGCAGACCGAGCATCGGTATTTCCACAGTTGACGTAAGCGAATCGTACTCACGCTATCTCAATATCCCAATGGGCGTTTATGTAAGAACTGTCTCCGAGGGAAGCGCCGCAGAACAGGCAGGTATCCTTGAGGGCGATATCATTATCGGTATCGAGGATAAGGCAATAACAACAGTTGACGAGCTGAACGCCGTGAAAAACCAGTATAAAGCAGGCGACACAATAAAGCTGACCCTCAGCAGAAACGGCACCGACGTAGACGTAAACGTTAAGCTCCAGGAAGCTCATAATCCCAACAACGGCGAAAAAGAAGAAAATCCCCTCGAACACGACCCCGACGTCAGCGATAACTAATGGTCTTTTAAGGCTTTGGGGGGATTGCACTGTAACTCATACTTTTATCGGGGGAAACCTTTCTGAGGAAAGGTTCCGCTAACAGCGGCGACGACCCTCTGTCCTGCGGACATCTCCCTACACTGTAGGGAGTCACCCCCGACCCCCCTTCCAAAGACTTTTGTTGCTAAAATTTTTGCCCCCTGATATGGCGCACCATACAACTTCCGATTTGAGGAAATTCTGTATGCGCCATATCAGGGGGCAAAAATTTAATAATGAAAGTTTTAGGAAAGGGGTTT
>JAFVBU010000312.1 GCA_017479805.1 Ruminococcus sp. | reverse complement strand
GCCTCAATGATAGCCTTTGCCACCGCAAGTCCCACGCCCGAGCCGCCTGTACTGCGGTTTCTTGACTTGTCCGCACGGTAAAAGCGCTCGAAGATATGGGGCAGGTCGTCAGGGGAAATGCCTATGCCAGTATCTCTTACTGTCAGCCTGAATCCGTCGTCACCGTTTTCGGCAATAATGCTGATACGTCCGCCCTTTTCGGTATATTTCACCGCATTGGACAGCAGATTCGTCACCACCTGTGCGAGCCTGTCACGGTCGGCATTTATCGAAATATCGGCACATTCTGTTTCAAGGACGATAGACTTATCTGCAATTTCAAGCTCAAACATCGCCGCTGCATTTTCAAGCAATGGCTGAACGGCAAATGTGCTTTTGTGAAGTATGAGCTGGTCGGCATCTATCCTGTGCAGCTTCTCCATATCGTCCACAAGTCCCGATATTCGCTGTATTTCTTCATAACAGCCGGTTAGCCGATCGGGTGTCGGCTCCCATATTCCCTCGCACATCATCTCCAGATGGGAGGCGATATTGGTCAGCGGTGTCCGCAGCTCGTGCGCCACATCTCCCGTCAGCCGCTGACGCAGTTTTTCCTGGCGGTCAAGGGTCTGTGCCATTGCCGTGACAGCCTGCGAAAGCTCCAGCATTTCCGCAGAGCCTGCACTTTGTTCGTCCGCCGGGGAATAATCACCCTCGGCTATTTTACGTGTACGGCTGATGATGCCGGAAACAGGCAGGGTTATGCGCTTGGCGAAAAGAAGTCCCGTTATGACCGCACCTATCATCGAAACAACACCTATAACCACAAGAATGATGTTCAGCGAAAAGAGAAAATTGAAAGCGTTCTCGTTGGCGTAATAGGGCGTGTAGTACATTATTTCGGCGTAACCGATGAGGTTATGTCCCTGATACATGGGGTATTCATGGGACTCAAAGCTGCCTGCCCCTTTTCGCAGCCGCTCCATGTCGGAACGTATCTTCCCCATCATTTCCTCACAGCAAGCCATATCATGCTGTTCGATGTCCCAGACCGTATTTTTCTCGGCGTCGAGGACTTTCAGGAAGTAGCCGTCGTTCACCGCATACATTCCCACACCGTGGATATAGTCGGTATTCCATGAAGCCGTCGCCGTGCTGTACTGGTTTGCAAGCTCGTCCGCAAGCTCCTGTGCAAGCCGTATCTGCTCGCTTTCCATGTACGCTTCAAAGCGGCTTCGTATCAGTAGATTTGCAGTCACGCTGATAAGGGCGATAACGATGAAAACGATCGCCGCAAAGCCTGCCGAAAGCTGTGTGCTGAGTTTAGGTTTCTTCATCTTTCCACCTCAAACCTGTAGCCCATGCCGTGAACGGTCTTGATGTATTCGGGGAAATGGGGATCACACTCTATTTTTCGGCGCAGATTCTTGATGTGGGTGTCAATGGCTCTATCGTAGGAATCATGGTCTATCCCGAACGCCGTTTCGATAAGCTGCTCCCGTGAGAGAACTCTCCCGGCATTTTCAATAAACACCGTCAACAGCTTCCACTCGCTGGCGGTGAGGAGGATTTCTTCACCGTTTTTGAATAATTTCAATTCCTGTAGGTCAACAGACAGCACGCCGAAATTCTGCACCTCGCTTGGTCTGCCGCTTCTGCGGAGAACGGTCTGCATCCGTGCATACAGCTCCTTGAGACTGAACGGCTTTTTGATGTAATCGTCCGCCCCCATGTAAAGTCCCCTCAGCATATCCTCCTCCTGAGACTTTGCCGTCAGCATGATGATCGGCACAGAAGAAGTTTCTCTTATTTTTCGGCATATATCTTCCCCTGTCATATCGGGGAGCATAAGGTCAAGAATGATAAGACCGACCCTCTGCGTACCGAATATTTCCAGCGCCTGTCCGCCGTTTTCTGCGGTCAGCACGGTCATTCCCTTGTGGGTCAGATAGTCGGAAATGACTTCTCTTATTTTTGCTTCATCATCTACTGCAAGTACGTTCACAAAT
The DNA here is from genome assembly GCA_017479805.1 of Ruminococcus sp. Lineage (GTDB taxonomy): Bacteria > Bacillota > Clostridia > Oscillospirales > Ruminococcaceae > Ruminococcus. The sequence continues at coordinate 2,413 of JAFVBU010000312.1, read as the reverse complement.
ATCACCTCAGTATAATTATACCATATCTATAGGAAAAGTAAAGATTTATCTCCAGTTTGCGAAAATATTTTTTGAGCTGACCAGAAAATCATAAGGGATAGTTACTGTGTCCTCGGTGTCGTTGCGCTCGTCGGTACTTATCGCCCACGGACTGCAACCGCCGTTGGTATTCGCTCCCACCTGATCGGCAGTAAAATGAAAGCCGCAGTTCTGACACACAAGCTCAGTGCCCTCAACCTCGTATCTGCCGTTTCCCGAGGTATAGCAGGACTGGCAGGTGTTGAACGCCGTGCGGATATTGCCCTCGCTGTCCTTTACCGCAAAGACCTCCATGTCCGTGCCGTCAACGGTGACAGGATAGAATTTCGCAGTTTCCGTCACCTCGCTGACAGGTATAACAAGGTCAGCTTTTACGGCTGAGACCTCCGAGACCTGCTCCTTTTCCGTACTGCCGCAGCTAAAAAGTGCAAGTGACATCATCGCTGCGGTCATTGCAAAAAATATCTTCTTCATACACTTAACCTCCTATGACCTTGTAGCCCTTGTCGGCTATCGCCTTTTTCATTTCATCAAGGTGTATCAGTTCGCCCGACAGCACCATTTCAGCCGTGCCCTTTTCGTGGCTTGCAGTTGCCTCCTGAACCTCATCAAAGCCCTCCAGACACTTCTTCACCGTCGCCTCACAGTGTGGACACATCATGCCCTCGATCATTAGCGTGTAAGAATTGCCGCTAAAATCCACTTTGCTCAGTTTCTTGACCTCATCCTTTCGTGGTCTGTCATTTTTTGTATCGAAAATTTTCGCAAGATTGAGCCGAAGCGCATTGGTCACCACGCAGAAGCTGGACAAGCTCATAGCCGCCGCACCGAACATAGGCTTCAGCTCCCAGCCGAACAGCTTGATATACGCACCTGCCGCAAGTGGGATTCCAATGACATTGTAAATGAATGCCCAGAACAGATTCTGCTTGATATTCCGCATTGTTTTGCGGCTCAGACGGAGAGCTGCGGCTGCGTCGGTCAGGCGGCTTTTCATCAGCACCACATCGGCGGCGTCAATTGCAACGTCCGTGCCTGCACCGATTGCAATGCCGATATCCGCCCTTGTCAGCGCAGGTGCATCGTTGATTCCGTCGCCTATCATAGCCACCTTGCCCTGCTCTTGCAGTTTTCTCACAACACGTTCCTTTTCGTTTGGCAGAACACCTGCAATGACCATATCCACGCCGACCTGTCTGCCGATCGCATCCGCTGTGCGCTGATTGTCGCCCGTCAGCATAACAGTTTTCAGTCCCATATTTTTGAGCTGTGCAATAGCCTCGGGAGAGTCCTCTTTTATCGTATCCGCAACTGCAATAATACCAAGCAGACGGCTGTTATCCGCAAAGAAAAGCGGTGTCTTGCCCTCGTCAGCCAGCTTTTGTGCGGTCTGCTTTGCGTTCTCGGGGATATCAGCCTTAGTGCCTATAAACTCCCCGTTTCCGCCGAAATATTCGGTATCACCAAGCCTTGCAGTCAGTCCGCTTCCTGACAGCGCCTTGAAATCCGTGACCTCGGATAAAGCCGTTTCATGCTCCTCTGCATAGGCAACGATAGCCCTCGCAAGGGGATGTTCGCTTTTCTGCTCCAGTGAATATGCAGTCTCCATGAGCGTTTTTTCGTCTGCATTGACAGGGATAATGTCCGTGACCGACGGCTCGCCCTTTGTGATAGTTCCCGTCTTATCGAGGACAACTATCTGCGCCTTGCCCGTTTCTTCAAGGGAAACGGCGGTCTTGAAAAGTATGCCGTTCTTAGCGCCCACGCCGCTTCCGACCATTATGGAAACAGGCGTTGCAAGTCCCAAAGCGCATGGACAGCTAATGACCAGCACCGAAATAGCCCTCGCAAGAGCATAGCCAACGGTCTGCCCTACAGCAAGCCATATCACAAGGGTCACAAGGGCAATTACAATGACCGCAGGCACGAAAACTCCCGATACTCTGTCCGCTAACTTTGCTATTGGCGCTTTTGTTGCGGCGGCGTCGCTGACCATTTTGATTATTTGGGAGAGTGTTGTGTCCTCGCCCACCTTGACCGCCCTGCACCGCAGAAAGCCCGACTGATTGACCGTACCTGCTGAAATACTATCACCTGTCAGCTTGTCTATGGGGATGCTCTCACCTGTCAGCGCCGATTCATCCACAGCACTTGAACCGTCCAGCACAGTGCCGTCAACAGGGATATGTTCACCGGGGCGCACCACAAAAATGTCGCCTATCATCACCTGTTCCGCAGGAACAGTTTGCTCTTTTCCGTCACGCTCCACCACCGCAGTTTTCGGAGAAAGCTCCATAAGCCCTTTCAGCGCATTGGTGGTTTTTCCTTTGGAGTAGGCTTCGAGAGTTTTTCCGACTGTAATAAGCGTGAGGAT